>DAOVUK010000250.1 GCA_030632625.1 Gammaproteobacteria bacterium | reverse complement strand
CTGTTTTGTTATTATTAAGCCCTTAGAAAGGGCATTAGATTACTATCTCTTTTTACAGGAAAAATATCCTTGATTTAAAACAATACTCGTCAATTATTTCTTATAGCGAATAATGTTTTAAATCAAGACTAACTAAAAAGCAAAACACTGCTTATACACATCCACGCCTAAGAGCGCCTACTTTTGGTGTGTACGCAGTATAAGGCCGTCCCTGGCCAAGCACCGCTCTCGCACATCCATGTGCTTCGCGGTATAAGGCCGTCCCTGGCCAAAAAAAAAGCGGATATAGTAAACTATATCCGCTTTTCATTCTACACGTTTAACACGCTTGCTCTTACAAAACGTATCACTTATGTTTTGTGATGTACACGGTTATACACGTTGAACTTACCAGTTGGTGTAGTCAGACCTTTAATGCGCTTAATCTCTTTAAGAGTTTTTGCATCATAGACCACGATTTCACCAGTAGGGTTCTTGTTATCTGAACGATTCCAGACTGAAACCCAGACTTCAGTACCATCTTTGTTAAATTCCATGTGCAGAGCAGCTTTACCTTTTTCTTTGGTAACCTGAATGGTTTTAACAATTTCACGAGTCTTCTTACTGATAACCTGAACACTCTGTTGTACTTCTGGCTCAGGGTGCTTCAACTGGTCAGCCCAGTAGTAGTCTGAGTTTTCGTGAGTACGAATGAATGCACCAGCACCGTCGGTTTCAACTTCATAACAAAGTTTCCATGCTGCATCTGGATGACCTGCTGGATCATTACCCCAGACTGAGACTTTACCAACACCCAGATGAGTGGTGCCGCCAACAGGACCACACTTAGGATCAATCCAGTTTGCACCAGGACCAGGATGCGGTAGTTTATCAACATCAATCATGGCTTCTAATGTTCCGCCATCTTTAGTATCGATAATAACCATCTTCTTAGAGGCATTGGCTGCAATCTGGAAGTAACGACCGGTTGGATCATAGAAACCATCATGTAAGAACTTGGCTGAATTCATTTGTGTGATATTCAGGTTATCAAGATCTTTATAGTCCACCTGCCACATCTGACCCAGTTCTTTGGCTGCAACTAAGAAAGAAGACTCATTTGGATTGGTATAAATCGCAGCAACACGTGACTCTTCAACATAGTCACCATCAACATTCATGCCACGAGTTGAAACCACTTTGATTGGCTTCATTGTTTTTGCATCAACAATAACAAAATGTGGAGGCCAGTAACCGCCGGCAATGACGTATTTACCATCACCAGAAACCGCGACATCACGTGCATCATAAGCAATTTGTGTTTCAGCGACTAACATTTTGTCAGGTGTCTGCCATAAATCAAATTTATTCAGCTTGCCGTCACGACCAATGGTATACCAGAAACGACCAGCAACATCTGCAGATTTATCAATCTTGTGATTCTCTTGTCCTTTAATAACGTGAACTGCGTAACCGGCATCAAGATGAGCAACGATTTTCTTAGTGTCACCATCAATAATTGCAATTTTACCGGCATCACGTTCAATAACAACAAAGAAATTTTCCCAATTCAGACCATGTAATGGCTTAGTAGGATAATCTTTAGGCTCAATATAAACCTTGGTACGTTCCTGCATTAAAGAAATAGGCATTTCAGGTGGAATGGGCGGATCCATTTGAATGTATGTCGCCATTAATTTAATTTCATCTTTAGTGAAGATGTCATTAAAGTTATTCATACCACCTTCAGTACCAAAAGTCAGAATCTTTTCAAGACGTTTCTGACCTTTCTTTATAGTCTCTTTTGGTTCCAGGCTTTTTCCTGTCGCGCCTTTTCTTAAAACACCGTGACAACCAGCACAACGTTGGAAGTATAAGGTTTTGGCTTTCTCAAAGTCAGCGTCCGACAATGTCGGCTGCTTCTCTGCAGCCATAGCAGCAGGTGCACTAAGAGCACTTGCTAAAGCAACAGCAGCAGTGAGTTTACCTAGTTTAAAAATGTTCATTGTTTTTGTCTCTCCTGGAGATATATTTTAAGTCTTATCACCCTGATTCTCTTTAGATAAAGAGTTAAGATATTTTGCAAAATTTTCGGCAAATTTTCTTACTAAGATCGAGTTCTTAAGGAAAAATTAGTTTCGAGCACGGTGTAACAATAACTCTGTCAAAACACCTTACACCTTGATTTAGATCAACACTAATCAACACTTTTGTAGTGCTTACCCTACAGTTTCAATAACTTAGCCTAAAATTAGCCCCTGTTAATTAACTCAATTATTTTTTTAATCAAAGCTTTTGTTGATTTATATCAATAAAATTTTTGAAACAAATTTGCACGATTTAAAGCACCTGAAAAAAGCCTTTTCGTGTTTGATCTAAATCAAAGCAGTTAACCCTAAGGTTCGATACTGTGACACCTCAGACGATATTATTAAGAATTCACTGAGAATCTGGTTTTAATGATGGCTTTAGCAATGCGGCACTTTCTTTTTAAAGAACTTTTTAAAGAACAGTTTCAACAGCGGTTAAAAACAATGCTTCTGGTGATTGCTGCAGCAATGGCTTTGCTGGCACTACCCGTTTTATCTGGCGCACAGGATACAGGTTCACAGCACACACAAAACATAAGTACTGAACGACAGAAAGAGCTCACCTATATGGTGCAGCAAGACTGTGGCTCCTGCCACGGCATGACGCTTAAGGGAGGTCTGGGCCCTTCGCTCTTACCTGAACGTGTTGCTGTTCTGCCCAGACAATACTTAATTGATGCCGTTACTCATGGCCGTCAGGGCACACCAATGCCGCCCTGGGGACCCATATTACAACAAAATGAAATTGAATGGATAGTCGAGCAGCTGCTGTTGGGACAGCTGGGACAAAAAAAACAGCCCTGAGCTAACTTTAATTTAAACAGCCCTGAGCTAATATTAAAAAACCGTAAGCAAGAACAGCCTTGAGCTGACTTTAAATAAAAAGCTAATAGATGAGAATTAATTCAATACAATGCTGACAATCAACCTTTTAATAAACTCTTTTTTCAACTCTTTACTTAAGAGACGGCCAGCAAAAAATATCATTATTTTTGCTGTTGCCTTAATAAGCCTGTTATTCAGTTCACTGAGCTTTTCTTCCTGCAAGATGCCTGAAGATTTGCCCACAGGTGATCTGGGCATCATTATTGAGCGTATGGATGGTTCTGTTTTAATAATAAATAATAGTTCTCTTTCCATATTATGCCGAATTGAAGGTCTGGGGGATTTATCTCATGCTTCTGCTGTTTTTTCCCGTAATGCCCGATATGCCTTTGTTTTTGGACGTGATGGCGGATTGACCAAAATTGATTTACTCAAAGGAAATATCAGTAAACGCATCATGCAGTCAGGCAACTCTATTGGCGGTGCCATTTCTCAGGATGGTCAGTATATTGCTGTGTCCAATTATGAGCCCGGCGGAGTTAATATCTTTACTGTCGATGATCTGTCTCTGGTGGCAAAAATACCGGCACTCTATGGCGAAAGCAATATGTCTTCAAAGACCGTCGGTCTGGTTGATGCACCGGGAAATCAGTTTATTTACAGCCTCTATGACGGCAATGAAATCTGGCAGGTTCAGATGCAACGTCATGCCGATAAACCTGAATCGGATTTTCCTGCAGTTAATATTATAAAGAAGTATCACAATGCAGGCAAAGCACCTTACGATGCTTTAATCAGCTCTAACGGTCGTTATTATATTGCCGGCCTGTTTGCTGAAGACGGCCTCAGTCTGATTGATTTATGGCATCCGGAAAAAGGCGTGACCAAAATCCTCAGTCATTACGGCAAAGGGCAAAAGAAGTTGCCTGTTTATAAAATGCCTCATCTTGAAGGCTGGGCAATTGCCGGAAATCATGCTTTTCTGCCTGCTGTTGGTTTACATGAAGTGCTGGTCGTTGACACTGGCACCTGGGAAGAAGTCACCCGGATTAAGGTTCATAGCCAGCCGGTCTTTGCCATGGCAAGCCCTGATGACCGCCAGATATGGGTTAACTTTGCTTTTCCTGACAACAATACCCTGCAGGTTATTGATTCTGAGACGTTTAAAATCGTCAAACAATTTCAGCCCGGAAAAGGCATATTGCATATGGAATTTACGCCCAGAAGCGAACACGTCTGGGTTTCGGTCAGAGATAATGATGAAATTATTATCTATGACACACAGACATTAAAAGAAGTTAAACGCTTAGCAGCTAAAAAACCCAGCGGTATTTTCTTTACCTCCCGTGCCCATCGCATTGGCTTGTAAACTTGGTTTGTAAACTTGGTTTGTAAACAATGGTTTTGTCGAAGATTTTTTTGTAAAATACAAATAAGTAGAATAAGTAGAATCAGGTAATATCAGATGCTCACACAATTAGAAAAACAATTACTTAATGATTACCAGCATGGTATGCCTCTGGTTTCTGAGCCCTATTCTGAGATAGCCAGAGAAATAAATCTCAAAGGTTTTCCGGTCACCGAGCAGGAAATTATTGACACGCTGAGTTCACTCAAAGAAAGAGGCATGATCAGCCGGGTTGGACCAGTATTTCGACCTAAAACAGTGGGCGGCAGTACCCTCGCTGCAATTGCGGTACCTGCTGAGCGAATGGATGAAGTGGCAAATATCGTCAGCAGCTTTTCACAAGTTAACCATAATTATGAGCGTGAACATCAGTTCAACCTCTGGTTCGTTGTCACCGCCAGTTCTCAGAATGAAGTAGAACTGGTTTTAAAAGAGATAGAACAGCAAACCGGTTTGAGTGTGATGAATCTGCCGATGGAACAGGATTACCATATTGATTTGGGCTTTCCGCTCTGGTGTTAAAAAAGCACTAGCCAGAAACATTTTTACTTAAAAGTAAAGAACAGGTATTTTAAATGATATTAGAAATATTAGATCAGCAGCTCATTGCAGCAATACAGGATGGGCTGGAATTCACCAGTAAACCTTTTGCCGGCATTGCGTCCCGGCTTGGGATTTCTGAACAAAAAGTTCTAAATCGTCTGCAGCAGTTAAAAGATAACGGCACCATAAAACGCCTGGGTGTTGTGGTAAAACATCGCGAGCTGGGTTTCAAGGCAAATGCTATGGTTGTCTGGAATATCCCGGATAATCGCGTTAAAGAGATTGCCCTGCGCATTGCTTCTTTTGAGTGTGTCACTTTATGTTATCAACGCCCTCGCCGCCTGCCTGAATGGTCATTTAATCTGTTTTCTATGATTCATGGTAAAGACAGGGAGTCTGTATTAGAACGACTGGCTGATCTTATCGACATTCTGGAACTACAGGACATCAAACACGAGCCCTTATTCAGCACCCATTGCTATAAGCAGCGTGGTGCCCGTTATGTCAACCCGGATAAAATCATCAGCAGCTCAGTCTCACCGCTTAAGCCATCAGCTAACAAAAAAGACCGTAAAAAGACTTTTATATCAACTGCTTCGGCTAATATCGAAGAAGACTTTCCACTGCCATTAATTACCAATCATGCCTTTGGTTAATAATGAAAATTGCTGATAATGGATGATACTGATCGAAAAATTATTAATTCCCTTCAGGGTGATTTCCCTATAGATGATCATCCTTATCAGATTGCGGCACAAAGAATTGGCATAAATGAAGATGAACTGCTTAAACGTCTTGAG
>DAOVUK010000421.1 GCA_030632625.1 Gammaproteobacteria bacterium | reverse complement strand
GTACCCACGTGGATACCAGAAGCTCCCATAAGACGAGAAAGTTTAGAAAGTACAAATGCAGTATAACCACGAACCGCTGAAGGTGAAGTGATTGCACCATGACCAGCACGGTGATAATGTAAATACTGGCTTGGGTATTGACGACGAGCAGTTGTGACCATACCTGGACCACCAACATAACCATCAACTAAGAATGCCAGACGAGGTGCATCGACACCAAATGTCTCCAGACCGAAGTCAGCACGAGCACACATTTCATTGTGGTCATCAGCAGTGATATTCATAGAGAAGATTTTAGCTTCGCCAGTCTCGTCCTGTGCACGTTTCATTGCATCATGAACCATAGGTAAAACTTTCTTCATAGGACAGAAAACCTGGTTACCTTGAGGCTCATCATTTTTAATGAAGTCACCACCTAACCAGAACTGGTAAGCTGCTTCTGCAAAAGGCTCTGGACGTAAACCAAGCTTAGGCTTGATGATAGTACCAGCAATATAACCACCTTCAGTTCTGGAACGACCTAAAAGGTTCCACATATCAGTGATATCAACAGCAGGACCGTCAAAAAGAGCCAGCATTGCTGGTGGTACATAGAAATCCTGCATCTGTGCGTCTTGAACATCACCCATGCCCTGGTTGTTACCAATAGCAAGAGTCAGAAAAGATACAACCATAGTACGACCGTCAGTGACATTGCGGTCAAACAGGTCATTAGGATAAGCAATTTTCATAATGCCTTTTGCTTCGTCTATCTCATAGACCATCGCATCAAGGTCTTTAGTGAAGTCATCAGTAGTAGAAACTTCAACGTTGGTACCAGTTGATGATTCAGCTGCGAAGTGAGCAGCAGTCTCTAAATAACCACCAAAACCAGGCATCGGGTGCATAGTATATGCAACAAGCATATGTTTGCCTTCAGCAATTAACGTATCTTCATCTAAACTTAAATCTGCATAACGTGCGGATTGATCCATTTTGGACTCCTTAATTAAATTTCTTGTGACTTAACTATTTTTAACCGCTAAGTTTTAACGGTATTTACTAAACTTTATCTTCAATACAAATGTCTTTCAAACAAGCTCTGTTTTTAGAACACTAGTTGAGTAAAGTTAAATATCTCAAAAGGTGTGGAAAGAATATAATTTAATTCTACTATAAAGTAAAACTTTATTTTTTAATTGTTACCATAAGATTTAGCTTATGATATATTATTTTTTATACTGACTGGATAGAACTTTTTATAATGAATTTGACCTTTAGACAACTCAAAGTCTTTGAAGCAGTTGCCAGAAATCTGAACTATACCAATGCTGCTAAAGAGCTGCATCTCTCTCAGCCAGCCGTTTCTATGCAGATCAAGCAACTGGAAGAACAGGCCAGCACACCTCTGATTGAAAAGCTGGGTAAAAAGCTGTATCTGACAGAAGTGGGACTGGAAATGCAAAGTTATGCCAGAAGTACCATGCAGCAGCTGGTGGATCTGGAAGAAACCATTACCCAGATAAAATCCATGGAAAGAGGACATCTGAAGCTGGCTGTGGCCAGTACGGCCAATCACTTTGTGATCCGTCTGCTGGCTCGTTTTTCTAAAGTTTATCCTAAAATCAGTATCAGTCTGGATGTCACCAATCGTAGTTCGTTATTAGAACTGCTGGAAAAAAATGAATGTGATCTGGTGATTATGGGGCGTCCTCCGCAGGGGCATAATTTACAGTATGCACCATTTCTTGAAAATCCCCTGGTGGTTGTGTCCAGCCCGACTCATTTTCTTGCTAAGAAAGAGCATGTTTCTTTACAGGAATTAGCCAATGAAGAGTTTGTTGCCCGGGAACAGGGTTCGGGTACCCGTGGTGCAGCTAAACGATTTTTTACCGAACATGAGCTGGACTTCAAAACAAAGATGGATATGAGTAATAATCGTGCCATTAAACATGCTGCTGAAGAAGGGCTTGGTTTAGCCATTGTTTCAGTGCATACGCTTGAGCTGGAATTAAAAGCGAAAACGTTAACCATTCTTAATGTTGAAGGATTTCCTATCTTTCGTCACTGGTATGTTGTGCAAAGAGAAGGGAAACGATTGTCGCCTATTGCGATGGTGTTTAATGATTATATAATGCAGGAAGCGGACAGGCTTATAGAGGATTTTGATATACCACTTTTTAAAAGTCCGTAATTCAATTTTGCCTACAAGACAAAAGGATAAATATTCAACACTATGGCTTCAGCACTTATTTCTCGAAAGATGGATTTAGCAAAAATTTCTCACCATGGTGCAGTGAATGGGGTCACCGGCTCATGTCATGAACTGCATATTGATACAAATAACAGTATCCTGATCGATTGCGGCCTGTTTCAGGGAGCTGAAACATCACCAGGGGGCTCTGATCACGAACAAATGGCCATTGATTTCCCTCTTAAAGCTGTTCAGGCACTGATTGTTACCCATGTCCATATTGATCATGTCGGACGTATTCCTTATCTGCTTGCGGCTGGATTTAGCGGGCCTATCTATTGTTCTCAGGCAACGGCAATATTATTGCCGGATGTTCTGCAAGATGCGGTAAAAATTGGTTTCACCAAAAATCGTCATCTAATCAGTAAATTCATCGCTCATATTAAGAAAATGCTGGTGCCTTTAGATTATGGCAGGAAGACATCGATTGTACTGAATAAAAGTCAGTATAAATTGTCTATTAAACTGCAGCCTGCTGGACATATTCTGGGTTCTGCCTATATTGAATGTGAAATTCAAAATCCGGCAGCAGAGAAGCAAGGCAGGCAAAGTCATAAGGTTGTTTTTAGCGGGGATCTGGGCGCACCCTATGCGCCTTTGCTGCCGGCACCAAAATCTCCCTATGGCTGTGATCAGCTGGTGATAGAAAGCACTTATGGTGATAAAAATCATGGTGATCGGCAACATCGGCAGAAATATTTAAAGCAAATTATTGAGCGGGCGGTAGAAAATCGAGGGGTGGTTTTGATCCCTGCGTTTAGTATCGGGCGTACTCAGGAATTATTGTATGAGCTGGAAAATATTATTTATCAGCAGGCTTCTCACAATAAAAAAAGTCTTAACAGGATAGCTTCCAATAAAGAAAATATCTGGGAAGATATTGAGATTATCGTTGACTCACCAATGGCCAGTGAATTTACTAAAAAATATCGACAATTATCGGATTTTTGGGATGCAGAAGCTCAGAAACGAAGACATCAGGGGCGACATCCGCTGGATTTCTCGCAATTGATAACCATAAATGAGCATAAGACTCATTTACAAACGGTTAAGTATTTACAAAAGACGGCCCGGCCGGCGATTGTCATTTCAGCCAGCGGAATGTGTACCAGCGGTCGTATTGTCAATTATTTAAAAGCACTCATTGGTGATGAGCGTACTGATATACTCTTTACCGGTTATCAGGCTCAGGG
>DAOVUK010000153.1 GCA_030632625.1 Gammaproteobacteria bacterium | reverse complement strand
GCTCTGCCTACCGACAATCTGACTCATCTGGCTGAAAAATTATCTGATGTAAAAACACGTCAGGTCGATTTAAATGCACTATTAGAGCAATCCTCGCAAGTGATGGATACCACTTCTATCGATGCGCTAAGAACTCACCAGCTGGTCACCTTAGTACTACAGCTTAATGAACTGCACTGGAAACTTTCAGAAGGGACCTATGGTATTGGTCGTTCCCGCTATAGTTTGTGTATTACTTCCAGCTCGATTGCAAGCTGGGCAGGCTCCTTTCCACATAATCCTTTTCATGTACCGGTTAACATTGATGTCACAGGTGAGAGTGCTCAGGTTGCCGCAGGTTTGGTTCAGGGGCAGGTTAATGACACTTTAGCTGCCGTTAGTTTAATGCGACAGGCCAAAGCCAGTGTTGATCCCCGCTATGCAAAAGACACAGAAAAACTTACACATCTTGACTGGCAGGATTTAACGGCTGAAGAACAGCATTTATGTCCACCATTATTTTTAGTGGGTGGGGATGATTTACTGGGGGCTCATGGTTTCTCTCAAATTTCTTTGTTATTGAACTCTTCTTATCCTGTTAAAGTGGTCATTTTTAATGAACTGGACAGTGGTTTAGTTGCTGACGGCTTAGCAGAATACCGATTAATTCCGCAATTCAATCGCCGTTCGGACTCAAGAAATAATCTGGCTATGATGGCAATGTCCCAACGAAATGCTTATGTTGCACAAACTTCTATTGCCGATAATAGTCATTTTCAACGCAGTGTCCATGAATTATTGAATAATAATTCTGCGGGACTTCTTTGTGTTCATACTCCCAGCCCTCAACGCCATGGTTACGCCCCCGAACAGACTTTAAAACAGGCGGAACTTGCGGTTCAAAGCGGGATGTTCCCATTGTTTCGTTATAATCCTCAGCATGAGGGAGTCTTTGGCAAACGGCTGTCTTTGCATACCGTTGATGAGACAGATCTTAATCCGGTGCATTGGGCTATTAATGAAAAACGCTTTCAAGCCCATTTTTCAACACTATCAGCCAGTGCACCGTTTCCAGTTGAATTATCCCAGTGGCTTAATTTAACAGCAGCTGAGCAACATAAGAAAACACCCTTTGTCGTCCTTGGCAGTGAAGATGATGAAAATAGCAAGATATCAGTCAGTAAAGAATTCGCCTCGATGGTGGGCGAGCAGCAAAGTGCCTGGCAAACCTTGCAGGAATTAGCAGGTATTGTTACGCCATTTACTGATTATGTTGAACAATGTGTGGAACAACGTCTATCTTCCGGGCATCAGGCCGATCTGGATGCCTTACGGGCAGAATATGAAGCCAAAATTGCTCAGATAAATGCTAATTATCAGACTGAAACACATACAAAAGTACGTAATCAACTTTTAATTCTGGCTGGTTATGATACTAATAATTTACGAGAGCATTAAATAAACTTTCAGGATCCAGCTTTACAATGTCCAATTTCTTTTCATTAGGCCGATTGTTTTCTCTAGGCAACAGCTTCTCTCATGGTGTGCATCCGCGGCATCATAAAGAGCAGACAGAAAACCTGCCGATTCAACGCGTGCCATTTGTGAGTCGCTATATTATGCCGCTTGGACAGCATATCGGGGTGCCGGCTGAACCCATAGTCAAAGTAGGTGACGTGGTACAGCGTGGTGAATTAATTGCCAGACCTAAAGGCTTTATTTCAACAGCCCTGCATAGCCCTGTGACAGGAAAAATATCTGATATTGGTATGCATCGCTATGTTGATGGATCGTTTAAAATGGCCATAGAAATTGCAGCTGATCCCTATGCCACACAGCAGTTTATAAAGATACAAACAAACTCAACTAATGTCCGGGATATGGACATTGCTGAGTTTATTGATGCAGTGCAAATGTCCGGTATTGTCGGTATGGGCGGCGCAGCTTTTCCCAGTCATGTGAAATACGCCATTCCTGATGAACAGCAAATCACAGACTTGCTGGTCAACGGTGCGGAGTGTGAGCCGTATTTAACCAATGATCACCGCCTGATGGTTGAGCGTCCTGAAGCGGTATTGCGCGGCAGTGAAATTTTACGCCGGCAATTAGGAGCTGATCGAGTTGCTATTGGCGTGGAAAAAAATAAGCCTGAGTCAATCACTCAATTGAAAAAATACCTAACGACTGATATGGCCATAGATATTGTACCTCTGGAAGTAAAATATCCTCAGGGTGCAGAAAAAATGCTCATCAAAAGCATTTATAATAAAGAACTTCCAGCGGGGAAATTACCTCGTGATATTGGCATTGCAGTCAATAATGTAGGTACTATTGTTGCATTGGCTGATTATTTTGATCATGGCATGCCCCTGATTGAGCGTATTGTGACGCTTGCCGGCCCGGGTGTTCATGAGCCGGCCAATCTGATTGTGCCGATAGGCACACCGATAAGAGATGTGCTGGATTTTGCCGGGGGCTTAAAAGAACAGACTCGTGAAGTCATTAGCGGCGGGCCGATGATGGGTACTCCCATTGCTGATCTGGATGCGCCTATTCTTAAAGGCACATCAGGGATTCTGGCTTTTACTGAAAACGAGACATCCCGTCCCAGAGAATACCCCTGTATTCGCTGTGCCCGCTGTCTTGAAGCTTGCCCTTATTTCCTGAATCCGTCACGTCTGGCTTTATTAGGCAAGGCCAGACTGTTTACAGAGATGCAGGATAAATATCATGTGATGGATTGTGTGGAATGTGGTGCCTGTACCTATGCCTGTCCCTCTAATATTCCGATTGTACAACATATTCGCACAGCGAAAGACAACCTGAGAAACAGAAAGGCAGAAAGCCATTGAACTATTATCAACAGCAGAACCTATAAACAGCAGAACCTTTATGACCATCAATAGCAATGAAAAATAAAGATCCCAGACTTTTACTGCAATCAGCACCTTTATTGCGCCAGGAATTAACCACCCCTGCGGCAATGAAAGATGTATGGATTGCTCTTTTACCGGCAAGCTGTGCAGCCCTGTGGTTTTTTGGGCTCAGCGCTTTACTTATTCTTAGTGTATCAATTGCAGGTGCGGTGTTAACAGAGTGGGTTTTTACTGATAAAGAAAAACGACGCTTTGCTCTGAGTGATACCAGCGCGGGTCTGACCGGCCTGCTCTTAGGTTTAACCCTGCCGCCGGGTTTGCCTCTGTGGATGGCTTTTCTTGGTGGTGCGGTGAGTATCGGACTGGGTAAAGTGATTTGGGGTGGTTTAGGCACGAATATTTTTAATCCTGCCTTATTAGGACGTGCTTTTTTATTAGGCACATTTCCCATTGCCATGACAACCTGGGGTGCAGCAGGTGGTCCGGGTGAATTTTTTCAAATTCACAGCAGTAATCTGGCACTGCCGTTTATGCAGGGTCAATATGATGCCCTCAGTGCAGCAACACCCTTAGGCTTAATGAAGTTTGAACATCAGAGCACTGCGCTGGGGGCACTTTTTATGGGAAATACCGCAGGTTCAATAGGGGAGACCAGCAGTTTGCTTTTATTGCTGGGAGGCATTTTTCTTTTATTAAGACGCAGTATTGACTGGCGAATTCCTGCTGCCATATTTTTAACTGCAGCCCTGTTTTCTTTGATCATGTTTATAAGCAATGGTGATGTCTATCCCTCACCTTTATTTACTTTATTTTCCGGCGGCTTGCTGCTGGGCACTTTTTTTATGGCCACCGATCCGGTGACGTCACCACTCACACCCAAAGGATGCTGGATTTTTGGTATCGGTATTGGCTTTCTGGTGGTTCTGATCCGTTTATATGGTGGTTTACCGGAAGGCATGCTTTATGCCATTTTATTAATGAATGCCGCAACCCCTCTTATTGATCGTTATACTCAACCCAGGATTTTTGGCCGAAAGGGTTAAATAGACTAATGACTAATACAAACGAAAATAGCAAAACTCATTCAGCCCGGAGCCAGGAACCGGGCAGTAGTCGTCTGATTTTTTCTATGGCTATCGCGGGTTTTATATCGGGTATCATCATTATTTCAATATACATACTGACGTTTGATACTATTAAAGAAAACAAAGCCAGAGAATTACGCGAAGCTGTGTTTAAAGTACTGCCCAATGTCAGCACTATGCAAAAACTTCATTTCTCTGAGGATGACAGTGGTGCAGACAATAAAAAGTTAATGGTTGTTAAAGCCGATGGTATGGATGATGAAATGATGTTTGCCGGCTATGATCAACAGGGTAAATTTATCGGCTATGCAATACAGGGTAAAGGGCCGGGTTTTCAGGATACAATTCATGTACTCTTCGGCTATCTTTCTTCCAGGAAAAATATAACGGGTATGGAAATTCTGGACAGCCGGGAAACGCCGGGATTAGGTGACAAAATTTTTAAAGATATGGATTTTGTCGGTGAATTTATCAATTTACCCATGGTGAAAAATATCAAAGCCGTAAAAAAGGGTAAAAAATCCAAAGATAATGAAATTGATGCCATTACAGGAGCAACTATTTCATCAAAGGCTGTGGTGCGAATTATTAATAAAGCCTTTAATAAATGGTCTCCACGTCTTCCTCAGCAAGGTAATGAGCCTGTCTTAGCAAAAACTGTAGTAACAAAAGAAAGCGGTGAAAGGTAGTATTATGGCAACAGATATAACTGCATATGAAGAAATGATCAAAGGTCTGTGGCGGGATAACCCCGTTTTTGTCCAGGTTCTTGGTATGTGTCCTATGTTAGCAGTGACCAACTCAGCGATTAATGCGGTCGTTATGGGGCTGGCGACTTTTTTTGTTTTAGTGGGTTCGAGTTTTTTAGTGTCAAGCTTTAAACAATGGATCCCGAAACAGGTGCGCATCTCCTTATATATTATTATTATCGCCACTTTTGTGACCGTTGTTGACTATAGTTTACTGGCCATGCTGCCTGCCATTCATAAAGAATTAGGTGCCTTCATTCCTTTAATCGTTGCCAACTGCATGATTCTTGGCAGACAGGAAGCATTTGCATCAAAACATAATGTTAAATATGCCGTTATGGATGCAGTCGGTATGTCTGGCGGTTTTATGATTGCTTTATTTGCTCTGGGTTCTGTTCGGGAAATACTGGGCGTTGGTGCATTTTTCGGCGTTGATCTTTTTGGTGCAAATTTTGAACCCTGGGTCATTATGATTCTGCCGCCTGGCGGCTTCTTAACGCTCGGCTTACTATTATTGTTTTTTAACTGGTTTACTGAACGCAGGAGACAGTTTCTGGATAAAGTGGCTGAAGCGGAAAGGGTAGCTGTTGCTGGAGTCGATAAAAATGGATGATTTACTCTGGATTTTTATTAGTACTTTGTTAGTTAATAACTTTGTGCTGGCTTACTTTTTAGGCTTATGTCCATTCCTTGGAGTCTCAGGACAGCTGGAGACATCATTCCGCTTAGGTCTGGCAACCACCTTTGTGCTCGTTATCACTGCACTTTGTGCCTGGGTATTAAATACCTATGTGCTCATATATGCACCTTATCTGCGCTTAATCAGCTTTATTGTTGTGATTGCCAGTACTGTGCAGTTTATTGAAATGAGCATAAAAAAACTCAGCCCGTCTCTGTTTAAATCTTTGGGAATTTTCTTACCATTAATCACCACAAACTGTGCCATTCTCGGTTTGGCCATTTTTGCCACTAATCGAGGTTATGGTTTAGTTGAAGGCCTGACTTTTGCCCTGGGTGCAGGTGCCGGATTTACCCTGGCAATGGTTTTAATGGCGGGTATTCGGGAAGAAACTGAGATAAATGATGTCCCGGCTTTAATACGCGGTACTGCATTCAATTTGATTATTGCAGGTATCTTATCAATGGCGTTTATGGGCTTTGCCGGCTTATTTAGTTCAACATAAGTTTAGCTCAACATAAGTCTAGTTCAACATAAGTTCAGTTCAAGCTGAAACTGAGATCAGAGGTTATTTTATGCTGACATATATCATAAGTTTATTAGCTTTACCTTTGTTATGTGTGTTGTGGGTTATTTTTCAGGGCTGGCTGGCCAGACAGGATCCGGATTATAAGGGTTACAAAGCTGGCTGCGGCGGCTGCAGTCGCTCCTGTGGTGAGCAGGAGACTGAAATGAAACGGCAAAAATCGCACTATATTGATGCTTCTTCGTTATGCTCAAAACATCACAATTAAATTTGCAAAGGTGATTCTGTTCTAATATAAAATAATATCAGTTTGAATCAGCAGCCCTACATTTCCTCACCAAGATAAGTTCCCAGCTGCATATCGGCACCGAGGATATGCCCGGTTAACCAGTACTCCAGAAACTCAATATTTTCACCAGAGATGGTTTTGTTCTCCCGCAGGAGCTTCTGCTGCAGTGCTCTGGCACTGTCAATTAACTCCTGATGCTCCGTCCTGTGTTCTACCAGACCTTCATAACCATACTTTAGCATCAACCGTTCCTCATGCCTGAAGTGCCAGACGGTACAACATATCAGCTCTTCCAATACTGCTTCAATGTAGTTTTTTGCATCTCCTTCTGCAACAGCATGGTTGAGAATATTAAAAAGATCAACAAGTTTGCGGTGATCATCATCTATTTCCTGAACCTGGACACTTAGAGATTGGTCCCAAATTAAATCTTTCACAAGCTCTTCTCCTGATGAAGTTGCCTTAATAATTCTTGAAATTCTTTCACAAGGGTGAAAGTTCATACCACCTCTGAGAAGCATATGAAATTCATTGGTATTTTTCAATGCTATAAATCATGACTCCGGCTGATAATGTATTAAAAGCAGAAGTGATTGTCCTGAATTCAGACTCATTCCGCGTTGGACAAGGCTATTAGTTGATTTCGGCCCAATATTTATATAAACTTTGCCAATGATTCTTTTCCGTCAGATTAAAAAACGAACTTTATTCCTGTGGGTTTTATTACTCTCCACTGCGCTATTGTTCGCCCAAAGTATGACGCTTCATGTGCATACTTTTGATCATGAACAGGAATACAGTCATGATTCCACAGAAGTTGCGATTGAGCATATACATTTGACTGAAGCCCATCTTTCTACTGACATTTCTCATGGAGATGAACACGATCAGATTATGTCAGAAGTTGATGTCAGCCAGGATGGATTGATGAAAAAAGTTTCCAGCAATCTAATAATGCTGGCTTTATTCACCATAGTGCTTACGATACTAACATCTCATTTTTATCTACGGATATTCTATCGTTATCGTGATAATGACGCAGCCATTCCCTGGCGATATCTTCT
>DAOVUK010000171.1 GCA_030632625.1 Gammaproteobacteria bacterium | reverse complement strand
GGGCTGATTTCTTTTGCCTCTCATCGGTACCGGGGCAAGATAAGGAGCATCTGTTTCAATGAAAAAGGGGACAGGCTACTTTTCCAGGCTACTTTTCAACACTCTTACCTACCACTCACCTTCTGACACCTTCTCCTTAACAAAGAAAAGTAGCCTGTCCCCTTTTATGTCTGTCCCCTTTTATGTCCCTCAAAGAAAAGTAGCCTGTCCCCTTTTATGTCCTCAAAGAAAAGTAGCCTGTCCCCTTTAATGTCCCCTTTTAGAACATTAATATTGACTCAGTGTGACTTCGTTGGAGGGGAGGAGTCATTTTATCCTATTCCAGTTGAGTCGCAATTGGTGTTTATACTTAAAAGCTTATGCGGGTTTTTATTGTTATTAATTAAGAATGACCTGGCAAAACAAAGGTGACGCTCTCTGATATCGCCAGTAAAACAGGCTTTACCGATCAGAGTTCTTTTACTCGATTTTTTATTCGTTGTAACTCGATGACGCCTCAGGACTTTAGGAAAATACATCTAAAATAATTGACGGTTTCCTGATAACAAAGAAGCCGTCAATCTATATGAAAATATTATTCAGTGATGGTACCATCTAAAACAATAACCACACGACGGTTGAGTTCTCGTCCGGTTGTTGTGTCATTAGACGCTTCTGGCTCACTTTCACCTTTACCTATTGCATCAATTTGATCATCAACAATATTAGTATTTTGTTCAAGATATTCTGCAACCGATTTTGCACGCATTTCTGATAGTTTCTGGTTATAGATTTCCGGGCCTGTACTATCAGTATGCCCAATGACTCTCACATTAGATGTTAACTCACCTCTGCCTTTATATTTTGCTATACGTTCTTCAAGAACCGCTTTTGCATCATCTGATAAAACTGCACTATCAAATGCAAAAAGTAAAGCAGCACGGATGTTAATTTGTTCCGCAACTGTTGTCGTCAGTGTTGCTGCTGTTGGTGCCATGACTAATTCCTGCGCAATAACAATGGGTGCTGGTTTTTCGTAACCACACTCTTCCAGTTTATCTGTCGTGTCATCAAAGCGCGAACGCCAGCATTCACCATAACTGTTTTTATAAACTTCACCATAAGGCGATGAAACATAGTCTTCAACAAAGCCATCATTGGCAAAAACAGTGGGTTGGTATAAAACTGCCGACAGAGCAACTGCTAGTATTAGTCTTTTTTTCATGGTATTTTCCTATTATTTAAATTAATACATATTTTTTATAAAATTCTTATTCATTCTGATTGCAGCCATTGTGCATAAAGGATGTAGCCTAAGGCTAAAACAATGGCACCGGTAAATAAACCTAAAATGCCTGACATTATCATTCCACCAATAGCACCAAGCAAAATAACCAGCATGGGGGCATCAACACCTCGTCCCATAACAAAAGGTTTTAATAAACCATCAAGAATTGCACCAAATACACTCCAGATAGTAAACAGAACCAATGTCACTGTTGACATATCATCTAAAGAAAACATATAGAGTACGACAGGAAGGATGACAATAGTTGGGGGTAATTGTGCGATGGAAAGGATCA
The DNA here is from genome assembly GCA_030632625.1 of Gammaproteobacteria bacterium. GTDB lineage: Bacteria > Pseudomonadota > Gammaproteobacteria > GRL18 > GRL18 > GRL18. The sequence continues at coordinate 5,307 of DAOVUK010000171.1, read as the reverse complement.
GGACTAATACAGTCCACAGTCCTGCACCAGGTACATCAACCGCCCAAAATCCAAGACCAACAAAAGCAGCCTGGACAATACCGATACCAATGACACCCTGAGCAACACTACGGATGGTGGCGCCTGACATTATAACAAATTCAACACCATGTTTAGGTGAAAGTTTTGAAATGAAATTTTGTATTGCTTTAACACTGCCGTCTGCATTGACCATAAATACGCCAGCAATAATGATAGAAATAATGAATTGTAAAATGCCTGCTCCACCACCCATGATCGCAGAAAAAACAGTACTACTGATTGATTTTAACTGAGGTGTAAACTTCACAATGGCTTCACTGAGATTAGTGGAAGCCAAATGCCATGCGGCATAGACTTTTTCACCAATAACCGGCCATTCTTTAACATCAACTGAAGGCGGTGGAAGATTTAAAGTGCCACTATCCAGAGCTTTTGATAAATTTTGAATGCCATCCACCATTGAACCCGACAACATTATTACAGGTGCTAATAGTAATGTTAGAACAACTAAAGTCAAAATTGTACCCGTTAAGGTTCTTCTTCCATTCAGCTTTGTCAGCAACAACATATAAACGGGATACAAAGAAACAGCAATAACAACTGCCCAGACCACTGGAATAATAAAAGGTTGAACGATGCTGAAACACCAGAAATAAAGTAATAATAGAATACCTATCTTTATCATCAAATTAATGATGTTTGTTTCTAATTGTTCATTCAATGTTTTTTCTTGAGAATTGCTCATGCATGCTCCTTAGAAGTCTTTAACCAATAAAATTGGCTGAAATTAGTCTCCATAAGTCCTGTTCATCAGCCATCATTGGATTGACGGTGGAAAATATAACATACTGAATGAAAAAAATATTGATATTTGGGTTCAGTTATTTATCTATTTAGCTCAAATTGATAAATTATAAAAGATATTATGGTGACTTGATTATATATATGTTACAAACTTAAATCGACATTAATTAATTTAAAGGCACTATCAATCGATTGCTTAATTCGCGGACTGATTTTAGCTAAAACATTTGACTCTTTTGATAAGTCAGGGACTTAATATGAAGCTGGAAGGATTACCAGGAGCCTGGGTTTTAGAAACATTTCAACGTGGTGGAGTAAATCTGAATGAACTCATTCAACAACATCCAGATGAAGTTGAAACAGCACTCTATCGGCCTGACACAATATCACCCGATTGTGTTAATCAATTATTAATCTCATGTGCGAAAATAAGTGGTAACCAGAATTTTGGTTTAACCATGAATAAACTGGTTGATATTAGCATGTATGGCCTGTTTGGATACATTCTACTACAAACAAGCACTGTTAAAGATTTTTTTAATAACCTCGAACGTTATTACCCCACTTTTTATTCTGGTGCATCTTTTAAAATAATCACTCGTAAAGAGACCATCATCATTCAATATGCGACTGAGCAGTTACCAAAGGTTTGTCCACGGCATGACAATGAGTGGAGTCTGGGATTTGTTGTTGACTACCTCAAATTTCATCTTGGTGATATAGCCAGACCGATAAGTGTTTCATTTACTCATCAATCCCCCGATGACCTGAGTGAAATAGAATCGTTATTTGGACAAAATTTACAGTTTAGCCAAACAAAAAATCAAATCGTCTACAAAAAACCATTTATTAACAAAAAAATTTCTAATAGCGATCCCTGGATGTTAAATATTTTACGGCAGCAGGCGGAGAAAATGTTACAGGAATATTATAAGGAAAACTCATTGGAAAAAGAGGTTCGTCTCCTGTTACTTGAAAAAATTGAAAATGGTCAGGCAAATGCCAGTGATATTGCCAGAACTTTAGGCTTTTCATTGAGCACATTTAAGCGCAGACTTGCTCAGGAAAATAGTGAATTCAGCATTATAAAATTATCGGTAAAAAATCAGTTGGCACAAGAAATGTTATCTGGGTCTAAAACAAGTATTGTTAATATCGGGAAAAAAATAGGCTTTAATGACCAAAGCTCATTTACTCGTTTTTTCATTCGATGTAATCAAATTTCGCCACTTGAATATAGAAAAAAGCACACACATAAAATCACTTAATGAGAGACACATATGAGCTTAAAAGATAAATATTTGAGCCCAATAGATAATATTGTTTTTGTCTTCCATGATATATTAAAAAACTTATTTTCAAAATGATAAATCATCTAAACCAAACTCTTTTCAATCAAAAAAAAGGTAATTAAAATGAATAAATCGCTTGTATCTGCATTTGGCGTAGCAATTTTAGTCTTTAGTCAGGGTGTACTTGCAGTTGGAGTTGTTGATCGAGTTGATAGAAGAATGGATCACCGAGACAATGCTTCTGACCGTGTTGATGATAAGCAGGAGTTTCGTGAAGAACGCAGAGATTGTACGGGTAATGGTGCTGATTGTCGCTCAGACAATAGACAAGATAAACGTCAGGATACGCTGGATCGGACAGAAGAACGAGTGGATGACCGACGTGATCGTCGTTTTTAAAATAACATAAGTTTAGTATTTTTTTGCACCCTATTTAACTTATGGGACTGATCAAATAATAGGTTTTATGTTTACATTTTATCGTAGGTTGCGGGTGAGTTTTACGAACCCCAACATGTATTTGGCTGAAATCGTTGGGGTTCGTAAACTCACCCACAACCTACAAGAGTGTAAAGTGGATTTGATCTGTGCCTAACTTATCATAGCAAAAATCAATAAGGGATTTTTATGAAATTAAAAACAAGTGGATTAAAAAGTTGTAGTATATTTCTTCTAACGTTGAGCAGCTTATCTTTCACAACGGCAGCATGGTCAGAAGGAATCGATTCTAAATCAACTGAACTTGAACCACGAGCAGTTCAGATTTTTAAAAATATGAGCAAATATCTTGGCAGCCTGAAGCAATTCTCAGTGACCAGTCATTCAACCATTGAATCAATGTTGGATTCAGGTCAAAAAATAATGATCGATCACTACAATACCAATGCAGTTCATCGACCTGATAAATTGTATGGTGAACGTAAAGGTGATGCAGTTGATCAGAAATTTTATTATAACGGCAAAACATTTACTCTTTATAATAATGTGAATGAACAATACAAAACAGTTAATGCACCTGATAACATTACCCAAGCGCTTGATTTTTCCCTGCAAAAATTTAATCTGACTGCACCTGGAGCCGATCTGCTTTATAAAGACAGTTATGACAGACTGTCTAAAAATTTATTATCAGGGTTTTATGTCGATAAAACCATTATTGATGGCGTAGAGTGTCACCACCTTGCCTTTCGCAATACAGAAGTAGATTGGCAAATTTGGATATCAACGGGAATTAAGCCATTGCCAAAACGCTATGTTGTCACTTCTCGATGGATTACTGGCAGCCCACAGTTTGTCCTGGATATGAACTGGAACACAAATCCAGATTTTACAGATGATATTTTTAATTTTATAGCACCTGATAAAAAATAAATTTCTCTGATATTAATATACATAAGGAAAACATATGAAAAACTTGACGAAAGTTATTTTCTTCACGGCAATAAGTATTCTGTTTTTTTCTGGTGATTTCGATGAATCCACACAATTTGGTTTTCGTATCATTCAAGATGCAGAAGCAAGAGTTGGCCGTCCGCTAACTCCCGTCAGTGTTGCAGGTGTTCATCGTAGAACTCGCAGACGTACAGCAGCAGTTACTGCAGCAGTAGTTGCAACCCCAGTTGTTGTTGCTCCTGCTCCAGTAGTCGTTGTCACTCCAGTCCCAGTGCCTGTAGTGGTTACACCTGTACCTGTTGCTCAGTAATCAATTGACAAAAGTACTCTAAAGTATAGAATAATTGTAATTTTTAATGAAAAGCGGATGGTATCCTGAACGGTTATCATCCGCTTTTCATTGAAGTATTTTACAAAATCTTCAAGCCTACTGAAGATCTCCATTTCACTATTTTTTATGCCTATGGCATCAAATAAGCAATAATCCAGCTCCTTAATAAAGGCAACTATGATGCATGACATAACAAGCAAGCACAGGAAAAAAACAATTTGTATCCATCCGATTTATTTTAGTTGCATATTATCAATATTTCTTATTCCAACGTCTCTAGCCAGTGAACGCCCTGGAATTCATCCACTTTTAAGTGATGATTTCAGTGCTAGCCTAGGGGTAATTTTTACAAATATTGATTCAAGTGTTGGCATTGATGGGCGACGGAAAATTGATTTAGAGGATGATTTAGGTTTTGATGATCAAACCGATGTTTTTTTTGGCACTTTTAAATGGCGTTTCACAGAAAGCTTTCATGTTTCACTTGAATATCTGGAAATTGATCGTGGTAAGCAATCTTTTACCATTAATAATGATATCAGTTGGGATGATTTACATTTTTCAGCGGGAAGTAATATTAAATCTGATGCAAAAGTGAGCTTCGGGCGTTTGTTTGTTGGGTATTCCTTTATGCAATCAAAACAATTTGAGCTGGGAGCTGGTTTAGGAGTGCATCTGATGGATATTGAGACTAAAATCTCTGGTCAGGCAACAATAAATGGTGTTTCTGTTAGTAATGCCGCTAGAAATAAAGACACGCTAGCACCATTGCCAAATATTGGTTTATTTACTGCCTATGCATTTAATCCAAAAGTTATTATCAAAGGGCGTATCGACTGGCTTTCTGCTGATACAGGTGATTATAGTGGTTCGTTAGGCAGTGTCGTTGCTGAGGTACAATATCAGGCTTTTAATAATGTAGGTTTTGGTGCTGGTTATCATTATCTGAGCACCGACATAGACATCGACACCAATAACTGGAGTGGTAATGTAGACTATACCTACCATGGGCCTAAAATATTCATGACAGTTAACTTTTGATGTGATTTTTATAAATTAATTCTATTTTCCTATTTATTAATCTATAAAGAGGACAAACATAAAAAATATTTGGTTGATCATTTTACATTTAAACAAGACTGCTCCTTTAGGTCAAAACATAAGCATACTTTTCTACCTAATAAAAAGAGTGACTTATTATTAAAATCATTCAGCCTTTATAGACATCATATTAGAGTATAAGTTGAAGGCCTTTACGATTTTATTTAAAAAACAATCTGAAATAATTTTCCCGGGTGACAGCGGCGATATGCTCAACACTGGTCTGGCGTAATTCGGCCAAAAATTCAGCAATGTAAGCGACATAAGCGGGCTGATTTTTTTTGCCTCTCATCGGTACCGGGGCAAGATAAGGAGCATCTGTTTCAATGAGAATTCGATCATCAGGGACAGCTTTGGCTACTGCCT
>DAOVUK010000106.1 GCA_030632625.1 Gammaproteobacteria bacterium | reverse complement strand
TACAGGATAGGACTGGTAACCGCGCCGATATCAAGCACATCGATACCACTTTCCAGTAAGGCATCAATAAGTGCCTTAACTAATTCAGGACTGCTGTTACGACCATCACAAGCAATGGCAATTTTGGTTTGCTGCTGCTCCGTCATCTCTGCTGCAATAGCATAAGCAATCAGCTGAAAAATTTCGGCATTAATCCATTTACCAACCACACCTCGAATATCATAAGCTCTGAATATTTTATCCGTCACACTCTGCAGATATTGTTTATTAGAGTCACCCTGCACACTAACACCACCATTTTTAGTGAAAATCAGGTCTGTCACTTTTTCACTCTTAATCACATCAGGAGAATCATGAGTTTCTGCAGGTATTTTAGCTTTTTTCCTGGTTGTTTCAGACAAAGTAATATTTTGTCTTGAGGAGATATTTTTAAGCGTCACAATAAGAAATAGCAATGCACAGACAATCGACAGAGATCCTAAACCTAAAAAAACCATTGCCTGCCACAATAATGAAACCGGCGTTTCAATGAGCTGTTCTGCAGTCCAGAATTTAAATGTCCATGGCGTATTCTGCATCTTTTGTGAAACAACCAGGGGCATACTTTTCAGTGAAGAATCACCTCTTTTTACCAGTACAGATGCTTTGCCTGAAAAAAGTTGTACAATTTCAATATAACCACTTTGATATTTGAAATCTTTAATCAATTTCTTCATAAAGACCAGGGGTAACCTGGCCATAATATAACCAATGACAACATCCTTTTTCAGTTCAATATCCCTATAAGTCACTTTTTGAATAAACAGCAGTCTGGCATCTTTACTTTTAGCCTTATGCACTTCAATCTTCATAGACTGGTCAGAGTTATTACTGCTGGATTCTTTTAATTCATTTAATAGAGATAAAATGCCATAACCCATTTCAGGGTGGTCAATGATGTCATCACTAGTAAAATCGGCAGGGATGATCTCAACAACAGCACGCTCACTGAGCCGGCTTTCCAGCTCTATTTTTAAAACACTTTGCCAGGCGGGTGAATCGAAGTGTTTAATATATTCAGCATCTTTAAGAATATAGTTAAAATTGCTGGTTTTATTTCTTAAGATTTGAGTGGACTGTTTGAGCTGTGCGGCAAGCATCTGCTTCGCATTAGCTTCAAGCTGCTGCTGATATTTATTTTGCGCACTTTCTTTGCTTATGGAGGCACCATAAAACAGACCCAGAGCCGAAATAAATAAAACAAAAATAAAGGAGAAGTTTTTTATAAGCTTCTTTTTTTCAGCCTCCTCAGGGAGGACTTCTTTTTTTTCCTTTTTATCTTTTGATAACTTATCTTTTAATTTTTTTTCCCGGAGTTCATCTAATTTTTCTCTGCGTTGTTCGGCAGTTTCTTTCTTTATCATTGCCCGGATTTTGTCTTTGACTGCATTCATAAAATCAGTTTCCGCCTGTATCAGTGACTGCCTGTGTGACCAAAGCCACCTTCACCACGTTGAGTTTGTTCAAAGGATTCAACAAGATTAAAGTTGGCCTGAACCACGGGAACAAAAACCAGTTGGGCAATACGCTCACCCGGTTTAATAATAAAAGCGGTATTAGCACGATTCCAGCATGAAACAAAAAGCTGCCCCTGATAATCAGAATCAATTAAACCGACCAGATTACCCAGCACAATACCATGCTTATGGCCAAGACCTGAGCGGGGTAAAATAACGGCCGCCATATTGTTGTTGGCAATGTGGATGGCAAGACCAGTGGGAATCAGCAGTGTTTCTCCCGGTAAAAGTTCCTGTTCTTCATCTATCAGCGCTCGCAAATCCATTCCTGCTGAGCCATGTGTCGCATATTCCGGCATTGGGAATTCTTTGCCCACTCTGGGGTCAAGTATTTTGACATCAACTTCATTCATGGCTCACTGGTATCCTTTTACTTTCATGCTGTTTTTTTGTAACTAATGATTATTTAACAAATAATAGTACAATTTCATCAATTAACTGCTCAGCTAATTGTTTTTTACTGGCATAGGCTAATTTTTTAGACTTTATCCCGGTCTTTTTATCAAGCCCGGTTCTCCAATACAGGTGTAATTCATTATTATCAGCTTCAAAACCTTGTGTTTCTCCAACTTTATTGGCTGCGATCATATCCAGATTTTTTCGTTGCAATTTATCAAGGGCATAAGACTCAACATCATTGGTTTCAGCGGCAAAGCCAATACTGACCGGTTTATTCGGCAATGCAGCAACATCAGTCAAAATATCCGGATTTTTAACCAGCTCAATTGTGAGTTGATCAGTATTTTTTTTAATTTTTGTATCAAACTTTTTGACCGGACGATAATCAGCAACAGCGGCCGTTGCAATAAAGATATCGACTGAATCAATTAAGTTCATCACTTTATCATGCATCTGCTGGGCACTGCGAACCAGAAATAATTCCGCATTCTCAGGTGCATTCAGTGCGCTAGGGCCACTGACCAAAATCACATCAGCGCCCTCATTCAGTGCTGCTTCTGTAATAGCATAGCCCATTTTACCGCTGCTGCGATTACTGAGAAAACGAACCGGATCGATGTCTTCTATGGTCGGGCCTGCAGTAATAAGAACGCATTTGCCTTTTAGACGCTGCTTTTTATAATCAGTTTTTGCAGCAGAGCTAAGCAGGCTGAGACAACTATTCAACAAGCTGTCAGGCTCCTCCATTCTGCCGGGTCCGATATCACCACACGCCTGTTCACCTTCTGCAGGGCCGCAAAAAGAGACTGCCCGGCGTCGGGATAAACACTTAATATTCTCCTGTGTCGCTTCATTTCGCCACATTTGCTGGTTCATTGCCGGGGCAATTAATAATGGTGCCTTCGTCGCCAGGCACAGTGTTGTCAGTAAATCATCTGCCATGCCATGAGCAATTTTAGCTATGGCGTTCGCTGTCGCAGGTGCAATCAGAATTAAATCAGTCCAGCGTGCCAGTTCAATATGCCCCATTCCAGCTTCAGCGTCCAGATCAAATAATGCACTGCGCACCTCCCGGCCTGAGAGTGCCTGAAAAGTAAGCGGGGTGACAAATTCTTTGCCAGAATGAGTCATCACAACCTGCACCTGCGCACCCTGCTTAATTAACAAACGCACTAATTCAGCAGATTTGTAGGCAGCTATTCCACCACAGACACCCACGATAATATTTTTATTTTTAACGACTGACATAATGCTATTTTACCGATTAGTAAGCACTTACTGCAATATTAAATATAAAGTATAGTGGCTTTGTAAGAAAAAACTGTATTACAGATCACTTTTATTTGTTTATGATAGGCTTCTGCAACAAAAATAATTTTACTGGAGCATGGAATGCCTATTAACGACTGGCCGGAAGCCGAACGACCTCGTGAAAAATTATTACAGCGGGGCGCAGATGCCCTGACTGATGCCGAGTTACTGGCCATATTTTTACGTACCGGAACCAAAGGACTGAGCGCAATTGATCTGGCCTATCATTTATTACATGATTTTTCATCGCTGAGAAATCTTTTCAATGCTAATTTAGAAGATTTTTCCCGTACCAGAGGTGTTGGCCCTGCTAAATATGTGCAATTGCAGGCAGTACTGGAAATGTCCAAGCGCTACCTCAGTGAAACACTTAAAAAGCAGGATGTCATTGCCAATCCGGAAGATACCCGCCAATATTTAAAAAGCCAGCTTAGAGATCGGCCCTATGAAGTTTTTGCCGCCTTATTTTTAGATAACCGCCATCAAATTATCACATTTAAAGAATTATTTCACGGCACGATTGATGGTGCTTCAGTTTACCCCCGGGAGGTCGTAAAAATGGCACTGGAGCAAAATGCGGCGGCTCTTATTGTTGCTCATAACCACCCATCCGGTGTTGCTGAGCCCAGTTCAGCTGACGAGAGAATTACCATTCGTCTTAAAGACGCTTTAGCTTTAGTCGACATCCGCCTGCTGGATCATTTAATTATTGGTGACGGCGAAATTGTCTCTCTTGCAGAACGGGGGGTGTTGTAGGTGAGTATGTTTAATCCTGGTAATAGTAGTCGTACTTTTCTAATAAACCAATCATAAACGCCCATGCTTCGCTATAAGAGAGGCCGCTATTGTCCGGAATGATAATTTTAACGTAGAGTGTATCCTTATACTGCTCTTTCAGCCGGGTCAGTCTATCATGCAGCTTTGCTTGTGAAATACTTTGATAGGGATCTTTATCGGATTTTCGAAACTGGATTAAGCCTTTGCCAGCGGTTTTTTCATAGCGTACTTCCACCACGTATTTGCCAATCGCCGAGCGAGACGGCCTGATCAATTTATTGTATTTATCTTCCAGATTTTCATATTCACCCACTAAAACAGAATGCTGCTGCTGGGAAGCAGTGATCTGTCTTTCATAGTTACTGATATTATCCTGATGAATCTGGTTTTGTCTGCTTAACTTTTGTAACTCTTGCTCACGATAAGTCAGAGTAACCAGTTGTTCTTCCAGTTCTCTTTCTTTTCCGATCAGAGCAACGGTATTAATTTCCAGCTTGCCTTGCAGAGAACTCATGGTGGAGTTTGCCTGAGCCAATTGTTGTTTCGCACGGGATAAATCATTGAGTCTGGCATTGATGGTTCTGTTTAATTGTTTTTGTTCATCTGTCATTTGAGCCAGTTGTCTATCCTGCTCAATAATTAAACTATCGCGATCTGCAGCACTTTCTCTCGCCTGCATCAATTGCAGACGCAGCAGAGATAGTTCCGATTGTGTATGCACCAGAGTTTCTTCCAGAGTGGCTTTTTCTTTTGATGTTTTCTGGCTAACTTCTGATGTTCTGCGCTCTGCTTCCATACTGAGCTGCAGTTTTCTTGATATTTCCTGGCGTTTGTCCAGACTGAGCAGTAATTCATGTGATGTTTTTTGCTGGGCTGCCATGCTGGCTTTAAGACGTTGTGAAATTTTTTGTTCCACCACGATGCGGGTTTGTAATTCTGAGACGAGCTCCCAGTTTTTGACAATCAGGATACTGGTTGCTATAAGAAAAATCATCACAACAACGGTCATAATATCAGTAAAGGACGGCCAGAAAGATTCCTCAACCAGGTGAGCATGATTTTGTCTTAAATCAATAAAGCCGTCACTCATTACAAATATCCATCTTTTATTTTATGCTCCGACGGTTACTTAGTGCCAGAGTCCTGACTTTGAGACGCTGAAGTTTGAGCGTTCATTGCTTTAGAAATAAAATTTCGAGCACTCATATCTGATGAATGCTGAGTTTGTGGGTCATGTTTATTTGACTCAGACTTTTGTCTGTCAGAGAAGTGCGGATGATCATCAGGCAGACGAAAACCAAGGCGCAGCAGCTCTTTTATATCAGCAATATCATCTGACATGCCCGATACACGTTCATCGTATCTGGACGTGATTTCATTTACTTTGGAACCCATTTCTAAATACTGCTGCTGTGACAGCTGCATGTTTGCAGCGGTATGACGCAGAGACTTAATGAGTTCAGCAAGCTGATGGATCATATTTTCACTTTGATGTGAAAAGCGTGGTACCAGATGCAGGGTGGTAACCTGCTCAATAGCACTAAACAGATTGGTCTGAACATCGGTGAGTTTCAGATAAAAATAGCCAAACAATAAATAACAGACAATTGCTGTGGTGGTGGTAGAAAGAGCCGTCGACATACCATGGATAACCTGCCCCATACTACCGATGCCATTATCTTCCATCAGACTGGAAGCGCCTACCAGGGCAATTGACAATGAAATAATCGTGCCAAATACCCCCGTCAGAATAAGTATATTAGAGACAAATTTAGGCAGGCTCAAACGGGTGCTTTCAGAGGCCACCATGGTTGCAGCCAGTGCATTCTGATTAACCGGTGCATGCTGGCGATAGATTTCCTGCATGATCATATAGCGATGATAGATCAAGCTTTTATTATTAATCGATTCAGTTGGATTAAAATTATCCCGATGCACATTAATAATAAATTTTCCTACCGCCCGTTCTTCACGCCAGTAAAACAGCAGGGACATGATCAGTTTGACCATTCCCAGGAAGAACAGACCAACAATTGAACCATTAATAATATAGCCGGTATGTGTCAATTGATTTTTTAAATAAACATCTTGAATATAATCAAAATTATAAAAAATCAGAATGACGACCAGAATACTGACCACTATCAGGCGCATCAGGACATTAAAACTGTAACTTGATTTAAACTGTATCATAATCCAATAATAAACTAATATTTAGGTGTGAATAATTAGGGTTATTACTTAGAAGCCTGTTAATTCAACAAAAACAGGATGGGCAATGCCCATCCCCGGGATTTTGCCGGCTTCATAATTCAAAAATGTGCTGCCACGAGCCATTTTATTGAAATACGGCCTGTTGCTGGTTTCTTCTGCGAATTTGTTCGTTAAAAAAGTTTCGATAATAAAACAGTGCACTGACACCATTTGCTTTAACATCAACAACTTTCCAGCCTCTCTTGGTTTTTAAAAATTTGAAATCCACTTTAATACTGCCGCCATCTTCCTGCAGGATTCTGGCTGATGCCAGGGCTTCCTTGTCACTGGTACGTTTTGATCTGAAATTACTGACAACCGGAGGATAATTTTGATAATTACTTAGTTTTTGTACAAATGTGGTAATAAACAACTCACTAAAAGTCTCTGTAAATTGCTGCTTTTGTTTGGGAGACATGAGTTTATAGTAACGTCCGGCAACCCAGCGCGCCATGTATTCAAAATCAAAATTCGGGGTAATTTCCCGCTTTAAAAAACCAGTGATTTGTTCCAGAGAAGCATTCTGAGGGCGAGACAGATAAGCAAGCACCTTTTTTATGGAATATTCCAGCATCTCCGCAGGAGATTGTACCTTCGCTGGAGGCAAGAAGCTCTTTTCGGGACGATAAGATTGCGAATAATAGTTGCCCTGACGAACAGGGTATTGAGAAGAAGATTGATCTTGATAAGGGCTGCCCTGATAAGATCTATCCTGATACGAAGGGCCTGAATAATTTTGTGCCGCAGACAGAGTTGCAGCGGTGCTTAGAGTCAATAAAGTTACCCCGATTAGAGCAGTCTTTTTTATATTCATAGATATTCCTTTTCTCATCTTTTTTTATTGTTGTCTGGTGGGTGGTTAATAATGATAACACTTGTATCCTGAATCACAAATACGTATCAATCTAAATAGCTGTTTATAATTCAGAATACAGGCTAAAACTTCAAGAAATTCATCATATGAGTAAATATTCTGTAAATTTCCTACTTTCTTTGTTAAATAACTTGCCTAGAGGGTGATTTTTGCGTAAGATCTCGCCTCTTGCTCAAAGCAGGTTGTTGATCTGTATCGGGTCAAGTATTATTTAAGCGATTGATTGGAGAACAAAAATGTCTAAGGTATGTCAGGTCACAGGAAAACGTCCTGTTGCGGGAAATCATGTTTCTCATGCCAATAACAAAGTCAAACGTCGTTTTCTGCCTAACCTTCATACTCACCGTTTTTGGGTTGAAAGTGAAAACCGTTTTGTAAAATTGCGCGTCACTGCAAATGGTATGCGTACTATTGATAAACGTGGTATCGATGTTGTTCTGGCCGAAATGCGTGCCAGAGGCGAAAAAATTTAGTCACTATAAACGGTTTAATGTTAAACCGGAAATACAGTGAGCAGGAGAAAATAAAATGCGTGATAAAATCAAATTAGTATCTTCAGAAGGTACAGGTCACTATTATACAACGACCAAAAACAAGCGCACCATGTCTGAAAAACTGGAAATGAAAAAATATGATCCAGTCGTTCGTAAGCATGTCATGTATAAAGAAGCAAAGATTAAATAATAAATATCTATCGATGCTATTCTCTTTAACATCATAAAGACAATGGCATGTAAAGATATAAAGATGTAAAGATATAAAGAGTCGCTTAAATCTCTTTGCTCTATTAAAAAAACCGGTCTGTTAATTCAGACCGGTTTTTTTGATTTTAATAAGTGATTTTTCCAGGATTACAGATTTTCCAGCGTCATCACCTGACTAAAAAAATAGGCCGGCTGCTCATAAGGATGCTCTTTTAACAGCGTTTCCAGTACTTCTCTAATCAGTGATTCCTGACAAACTATTTCCACTTTATATTCTGCTACATGATGCAGCTTATCAATTTCACCAAGACTCGGTTTGCTGCCGTATCGCGCCCGAAACTGCCCATTTCCCAACACTTCCCAGCAACATTCATCATATTTACCTATTTTCCCTGCGCCACAGTCAAATAATGCCTGCTTCACACGTTCATGATCATCCGGGGGGATATAATACGTTAATGAATACACTTTAAGCTCCTTAGGTTGATAGGCGGGTGTTTATAAGTTTGTATGTTTGAGCTTAGCTCTTAACTTAGAAACCTACAAACATACAACTTACAAACTTAAAACCTACGGCTCTTCACAAATTTACGTACTTTTCCAAATATCAGCAAAACGACCTTAGCGGTAATTAAAAAGAATGAGGTGCTGAAAACGGATGATTCGATGGGCTGGTTAGCCTTTCGGGGGACGCTTTGAACACATCCCTGTGCCGCTTATCCTCGGCGT
>DAOVUK010000313.1 GCA_030632625.1 Gammaproteobacteria bacterium | reverse complement strand
ATTGAAGAGATAAAACTTGATGGTCATAAAATTATTATTTCCGGTGTTAGTTTACAAGCTACTTTGGGTAATATTTTAGCCGGAAATATTGAAGCGCCTCTAGCCAAAGTCGGCTGGAAGGTTAATCCTCCTACAAAAAAAGAAATGAACATTTTTGATAATGGTGGCCCTTGGTCTTTTGAAATGGTTATTGAGGATTTGGGGCTGGAAGGATTTGTTGAGCAAGAGCTATTACTCTCCCCTTCAAGAGAGGGCTAAGTGCCTACTTTTTATTTATGACAGCAGAAGAAAAAAGAGAGCGACTGTTAAAACGTATACTCCCCGGTATGGCGATTACGATTATTTATTTTATTTTTATCAGCGGTACGCTTTCAGAAAAAATGACTAAAGCTGAAGAAAACCACACTGGCCTTATGCGTAAAGGAATTTCATCTGCATCTGTACCTGGCGTTATCAAGCAGCAAAGCCAGACACAAATTCAAATTAGTGCCTTAGAAAAGCAACATAACGAGTTTAAGCAGAAGTTAAAAGATCTGGCCGGTTTTTTGTCTAATACTACACCGTCTAATGAGACTTCAACTTTATTGTCCAGTATTTTGGCAAATAACACTATTCGAGTAAAAAATGAACAGCGAAAAAGCTTCCCGGAAGATGCCTTAAGTCCGGCTTTAAAAGAAGTCTGGCAATGGCTTAAACCTGAAGCCGTAGAATCTGAAACAAATGAAGAAAAAGTAACTGATATTTATGTTCAACGTTTATTGTTAAGTGGCAGTTATCAAAATATGTATTCGGCAATGGCAACGATTGCTAAAGGTGGATTAAAAGCCGTACCCGTTTCATTCAGCATGAAAGCGGCAGAAGATGAAACGATTACAACAGGTGATCTGGATTGGGAATTGTTGTTATGGATGTGATTATTAAACACGCCATCCCTTGCACTACCTCCTGCAATTATCAAGAGAAAGGTAGCCTATGAGCGCATCTAAATCAGGCTTTTCTCTTGCCAGCTGGAGTAATACTGCTAACAAAGAGAGAGAACAAAGAAATCAGCAAAGAATTGAAACCATCAATCATGAGGCAACTGTTTTCCTCCCGGGTAAAATTTCTTTATCTTGTGATGTTCATGATATATCACCAAGTGGCGCGATGCTGGTGTCCGATAGTACCTGCCAAACTATCGAAGAGGATATTCAATTAACACTAACAATCCAGTCTGCCGGGCAAAAATTTACTCGCCATGCTGTTGTACGCTGGGTTGAAGTATCAACAAGTGAAATGCGTTTTGGTGTTGAATATGTTGATCATGTCAATCTAGAACCGGGCACTCATCAACTGGACATTGATCAAATTAAAATTGACCCTGCTTGCACATTACGCATTCCTGCAAGCCGTGCCGTTCGACGTAAGGTGCTGCCGTTTTTAAACAAACAAGGCATTATTCATATCGCCTGTAGTCATGTTAAAAACATCAGTATGGTCAGTGCGATTGAGCGGATGATTAAAGCACCGATTGTATTATGGGATGTGGAGCAGGAAAAGCTGGAGAAAGTTCTTAAACAGGTATATGGCAATAGCCAGCCTGCCCTGCCTGGAAAAACAACAGCAAATGATAAAGAAACCTCGGATGCAGTCGATTTAGGTGACAAATTATTGTATGCCGCATATATCCGTGAGGCATCTGATATTCATATTGATCCGACACATAAAGGGGCGCGTATTCGCTTCCGTGTTGATGGTCAACTGGAAACTTATGAGTTGATTCAAGCCGACATTTATACCGAGCTAGCCAGCCGGATTAAAGTGATGGCTAATCTGGATATTGCTGAAAAACGTGCTCCTCAAGATGGCCGCTTCAGCCACCAATTTGTTAGCGGAGGAAAACGGATTGATATGCGTGTAGCTACTTTACCGACAAAATACGGTGAACGCATTACCATGCGTTTGCTGGCAGTACAAACAGATGGCCTAACCTTAAATAAACTGGGATTTACTGATAATAATCGCTCAATGATTGAACGATTTTTACGCCGTACCCAAGGTTTAATGATTATGACCGGCCCTACCGGTAGTGGTAAAACCACCACGCTTTATGCTTCTATCCGTTTATTACTGGCAGAGCGTGATGTAAACATTATTACAGTTGAAGACCCGATTGAGTATGAAATTGACGGCGTTGCGCAATGTGAAATTGACCCTGCTTCTGAAAAACTGGATTTCGCTAAAGCCTTAAGAAGTATTCTACGACATGATCCTGATGTGGTAATGCTGGGTGAAATCAGAGATAAAGAAACAGCTGATATTGCGATTAAAGCGGCCTTAACCGGACACATGGTTTTAGGTACGCTGCATACCAATTCTGCTGCAGCCACTGTCACTCGTCTAATTGATATGGGGGTTCAGCCTTATCTTATTGCCGCAGCTCTGCGTTTGGCAATTGCCCAACGTTTATTAAGGCGATTATGTACTCATTGCCGTATTCCCCGGCCTCTAACGGAACAAGAAGCCATTTCTATTTTTCATCCTGAATTGGCAGGCACACAGGTTTATGACCCAACGGGTTGCGTTTATTGCGGTGACAAGGGCTATGCAGGGCGTATTGGTTTATATGAGATTCTGGAACTTAATGAAAGCTGGGCAAGAGATGTGGCTGATGAAAAAGGTGAAGCCCTTTTAACAGAAAACATGCGAGAAGCAGGTGTACATAGTTTACTGGATGATGGGATTGAAAAATTACTGACAGGCCAAACATCTTTTAATGAAGTTTTACAAATTGCATCATCCTGGTAGCCATGGCCTTATTCACTTACACCGCCAGGAACCGTTCTGGCCAGCAAATTGGCGACAGTATAGACAGTCTAAACAGGGATGCTGCAATCACTACTTTGCGTGAGCAGGGTCTGCTGGTTTTAAAAATTGACGAGCTTAAAAAATCAAAAAAAAATAGTAGACAGACGTTTAGTCTAAACCCTTTCGATTACCGGTCTATTCGTGAAAAAGATCTGGAACACGAGTTTCATCAAATTGCAGTCATGTTACGCAGTGGCATCAGCTTACTGGATGCTTTGGAGCTAACTGCTGAACACGCCCGAATTGGAGCGCAAAAAACCTGGGATAAATTGATTGAGCGTATTCAACAGGGTAGTTCATTTTCTGATGCCTTGGCAGAACATAGTATTTTCAGTCAATTTACTATTCAACTGATTCATGTGGGTGAACAAACAGGCCATTTATATACGGTGATGGACCAGGCGGCTGAAGAAATAAAATCATCTCGAAAACTGAAAAAACAAATAACATCTGCTTTGAAATATCCGGCTTTTACCCTGTTATTTGCCATTGGTCTGGTTGTTTTCATGCTCACCAGTATTGTCCCGGAAATTAAAAAATTACTTAAGATTATGGGTAAACCCATGCCTCCCATAACACAGGCATTGATTGATATTTCCGACTGGTTTTTAGCCAATGGTTTATTTTTAACCATCATCGGCATCGCCACTTTTATTACTTTTATAGTGTTGTATAACTGGCCTCCCGGTCGTTGGTGGATAGACAAGTTAGCACTTAAACTACCGTTGCTGGGAAAAATCATCCGCTTATCAGGTACCGTTTTATTTTCCAGAGCTATGGGTTTGTTACTCCGTAGTGGTGTGGTTATTTCTGAAGCTTTGGTAACTATGGAAAAACTGCATGTTAATAAATATATGGCCAGCCGTGTTGCTTATGCCCACAATAAAATCATAGTTGGCGGCGGTTTAGCCGAGTCACTTTCTGAGCAGTCGGGTTATATGCCGCTGTTATTGCAAATGGTAAGTGTAGGAGAAAATTCTGGAACTCTTGATGAAATTCTACAGGAAATGACAGAATATCATGATGAGTTATTGCAACAATCCATAGCTCAACTCACAGGAATGATCGCACCAATTATGACTATTTTTGTCGGGGGTCTGGTGGGTTTTGTTTATGCTGCTTTTTTAGTGGCGATGTTTTCGGCTGCGGGGGGCAGTCCTTCATGAAGTGTTTTTCTATTGTTTTATTATTTTGTTATGCAACGTCTGTATTTGCTGAACATACCGAAAAAAGAAATCAGGTTCATAGCGCACAATCTCAACACAATGTAGATAATTTAAATCAAGCCGTTGGGGTTTTACGCGACCCAACTATTATGAGCGGCAATTTCAGGAAAGCATTAAAAAGTATTAAACCAAATATATCTAACGTATCTGCATCAACTTTGAATTCAAATAATGATGCAGAAAATGATATGCCCTTTATTGAATTGGTTGCCAAAGTATTAGCAGCTGACAAACCATCAACCGTGGTGCTACGCGTTAATGACCATACCTTGCATTTAATCGAGGGGGACACTGCCTCTCAATTGGTCAATAGAAAAATCGTTAATATCAGGGTAGACAAAATAACGGATGACGGTGTCACCATTTTTCTTTCACCTTTTGATCAGGTGATGTTTTTGCAATAGCACATTAATGTAGAAGCATTTTATTTAAATTAAATCGAGGCTAGGGCTAGCCTCCTACTGAATGTGTAGAAATATACTGTTCTCATATACATATAACGATAGCTAAATACCTGGAATATCTAATGCGTTTTAAATTTTTATCAACTTTGCTAATTTTTTTTCTTATAGGCTTGTCAGGCACGCCGTCGTTATCGGTT
>DAOVUK010000186.1 GCA_030632625.1 Gammaproteobacteria bacterium | reverse complement strand
GTCTGAATGGGGTATCTGAAAACAGGGATGTTTTCATTAAGCGTTCCAGGGATGGACTTGAGCGTCCCCAGTCAGACGCACCAGTCTACCCGGCAGTCGGCCTTAGAAGCACTTATCAGAACGGCAGCAAAGGTAGTTTTGCTGATATTTGGAAGGGGTGCACAAATTTTGAAGAACCTGTCTATTTTGAATTTACTGCGCATCAATCTTCTTTTTTTGTGACCAGAGCCTCAGCCTGTTCTGCCAGCAAAGCCTCGGCTTGTTCAGCACTAAGAATCTTCCAGGGCAGCGGTACTATGCCTGCCACTTTTTTCTGGTACTTTCGATAAACTTCACCATGATAGGCAATTAATTTTTGTTCTTCCATTCTTGAACCCAGCACAAAATAGGCCGTGACCAAAAGGTAAACCAGCAGCTGTATGGTTGAGACATCTCTGGTCCAGATGATCACCAGAGCAAAAAAATACCAGGGATGACGGACATAACGATGCAGGGGTGAGATATGAAAGTTTTCCTGATCATAAACACTGGTAATATGCTCTTTCAGCTGCCGTGTTCCCCAGAATTCTGACAAATCATAATATTGTAATGAATAAAAAAAACCAGCCACTGCCAGCAGAGCCGCAGCACTGGTCAGATAAAAACCAACACCCTGCCACTGCCATAAAGACTCACCGGGATATAAAAACATCACAATTAATAATGGCAGCGACAAAATAACCGCCAGAACATTGAACGCCAGCCGGTAAAAAGGCATCACACCCGGCCAGTACTTTGCCACCCATTGCTTCATCATTATCGATGCCGCCAGTGAATGCAGCACAAAATAGACCAGAAACACCCCGATAACAATCAAATAGGACATCTGTATATTCAAATTTTTTCCTTAAGTTGTCTGTAACTTGCCGTTACTCTAATTGTAACTTAAACGGATAACGTTTAGTCTGCTGTCCTTCAGAGACCGTTAAAATGGCTTTAACCGGAACACCATGATAGTTCACTATAATATTTCCACCTCTACCCTGTGTATCTAAACCATAGTGAATATCTGTTGTCGAAATTCGCTGATTTTTAGAATCAATTAAAGTAATCTGCAGCAGTCGATCACGATTACTGAGCACTTCAAATTCCATAATTTCATTACCCAGGCGCACAATCTTAGCCCTGACTCCCTCATCTTCCCACAGAGCACCAATGCTCATATCGGTGTAGGTACTGCCATGCTTTGATACGGGTAAATGGATAATGATATCACCATTGATCTCAGTCAGCGGTGCTTGTTCATTTTTATAGGGCAATGTAAAAGCAAGCTGACCATCCATATATGGTTTATCTTTATCCGTAATAAACTCCCCGTTCATATAATAGCCTTTTGCTTTAAGCGGGTAATAATACGAGCGGCCTACATCACCATTTTCAGTCACCTGAGGATAGCGAAAATACACTTCCAGTGCAGACAGGTTATGTCGAAGCTCATCAATAAGCGGTGTCTTTATCATCAACTGCCCGGTTGTTCCCCGGTTTTTACTGGTTTTTAGAGCAAATAATG
Organism: Gammaproteobacteria bacterium; assembly: GCA_030632625.1. GTDB lineage: Bacteria > Pseudomonadota > Gammaproteobacteria > GRL18 > GRL18 > GRL18. The sequence goes on along the minus strand of DAOVUK010000186.1, from coordinate 5,111 downwards.
CCAGGTTTAATGCTCCATCATGCCATGAGGCCTGCATTTCTCCATGCCAGTTGCGTTTCTGAGTCAGGCTCAGAGGCTCCAGATCCTGATAATTTTTAACCCAGTTTGCCACCGAGGATAATTTAATCATTTCAGGCTCAAATTTCCATTGATCTTCCAAGGGGTAGGGCGGAAATTTTGAGATAGCAAAGGGATAATTTATTTTCACCTGCTGCACGGCATACACAACTTCAATAAAAGCAATTTCACCCTGATATGTTTCTGTCACCAAGTGCCCACGGCCAAACAAATTAGCTATAGATGAACGGCTGATACGACTCAGATACTGTTTCTTATTATTTAAGGCACGCACTGTCAGCACTTTTTTTTCATTGCCTGAAATGACGTAGGAAAGAGTATCCGCAGCAGCGGCTTTGAATAATATCCGGCTGTCATATTCAGTCAGTATTTTATTTTGAGCTGTTCTGGCAAATTGCCTGCTTTGAGTCTGTGTGGCTAAATTTAATTCAATCACCCCTTTTAACGATTTAACCTGCGAAAATTTTATGCCTGTTTTCAGTTTAACTTTTTGTCGAACTTCCAGCTCATTGTAGCTTATCTCTTTATCACCATGATAAGCCGTTCTTAATCCACCCAGGCTGGTAAAAAATTCATCATCCGAAAAAGCAGACTGACTACATTTCATTTTATCCAGTAAGTTTTTCCCCTGCTGATCATGCACCCCTGTCACTGTTAATGTTGCCTGCTGCCTGCCCAAATTATCAATATTTTGCGCTTTTCCTCTAAGCTGGAGAATCACCTGATCACCATCCTGATGGGACTCTAATAAAAGCTCATCAATGGCAACAGCAAAAGGGCCTTCTATCCAGGCCGGCTTAAAGAATTTATCGAGGGCTTCATTAAAGGGTTTTAATTCTGCCGGCTTATATTGCGGCCAGTATTTCAATGGGGCAGTATCGAGTTTTTCCTGTACATTGGATTGGTCTATAGATGAGCCATCAATACCAAACGTTGAAGACTCTATACCCACGGTTGAAGACTCTATACCAAACGCTGAAGACTCTATACCCACGGTTGAAGACTCTATACCAAACGCTGAAGGCTCTAAACTAAAAAACATTTCCAGCAATTCACTAAGGGAGGCTTCTATTGATTGTCTAAAGCCGCTATCCAGTTCGATTGTCATTGACAGCTGACCCATCTCGCCATCAGAATTTTCTCGTAAATCAGGCTGGACATTTTGCTGCAGGGCAATTTTGCTCAATAAAAGCTGCAGATTAAGCAGACCAGAACTGTTGTTCTTCATCTCTTTAAGCTGTTTCAACAGGTCACTCCGTGTTTGCTTCAGCCACACCTGATTCTTGCTGTTTAAAGTCACATCAAACAAACCTGACGGCGGCAGCAGCTGCAGGCCGACACTGGCAAAAAGACTGTCCATCGATTCATTGGCATTGATAAGATTCTCAGCCATTATCCTTGTCAGTCCGGAAGTTGACAGCATTCCCTGTCCTGATTTATTCTTCTTTGGATAAAGTATCTCTGGCTTAAAACTCTTTGCGTTAAAGAAAGCAAGACTCACCAGCTTGTCATGTTGATATTGTTTCCAGTTGCTCAAATCAGTTACTTTCCCGGGAGACAGACTGAGTAATTGATGCAGCTCATTCAGATGACCATAAGTTGAAATTAAAATACGCTCCGGTTCAATGGATAATTCCATAAAATTGCCTTTTTCACAGGAACTATCATCAATTTGTGAAATTCGCAGGCGAATAAAATCCGCATCCGGGAGTACTTCACCATGATAATTGTCAACAAAGAATCTTTTTACTGAATCGACCGTAAAATGGCCCAGCAAAATTGTCTGTGAAATAAGCTGCTGATCTTCAATATAAGCACTCGTTAAGATTTGCCTGATTGATTTTTCCGGCTCAATGCCGGCATTTTTTAATTGTCTATAGAATGTCGATTGAGTACCGGGCAAAGCATCTGAATCGTTAACAAAATAATTCCGCCGTGATAACAAGCGTTGCAGATTAATATGGGCCAGAAACAACAGCGGCTTATTGGCAAGAGAAGATTCAATATCGATAATTTCATCCGGCGCTTCAACATTGATATTGTATTTATTCCAGAGTTCAACCCCCACAACAATAAGCACTGCACATAAAACAGCGGCAATGATCAGGCGGATATTTCTGCTTATAAATTTTTTAAGATTTGTTGATTTTCCGGGGGGAAGCTTGATGTTCTGTTCGATCTGCCTGGTCAGATCTTTAAGAATAAACACTTCAAGACCGGCTCTGGTAAATAATTGCTGCAGCTTCTGAGCATATGCTTCGTCTTCAGCTCTGCGTATTATCACTACTTTACCGGAAAAAAATTTCTTCTCTATTTTCTCTAGAGGTAATTTTGTCAAGCGGGCAATATTAATCACCACCTGTTCTTTATCAAAACCAGGCAGCAGATGACCTTTAAAAACAACCTTATATTCACCACGCTGTTTAGACTTAACTTTTTTCTCTCTTTTTTTATCTAAGCTCATAATCCAGTTAATCTCTGAAATGCTTTTTTCCAGGAGTTTGTCCTGCTTCAATCTTAAAAATCCTGCTGATCATTTAAAATATAACAAATAATTGCAGACTCATATAAATTATAGTGTCTTTTTAAGAAAAAAATTTGAGCTGCCTGGCGATTTTGTTATTTCAAACTCCGGACTTAAAGAAGAAATTAAAACAAGGGTCAAATGTCATGACAAAATTATTTGTCATGACATCCCGGTATGACAAATAGCCTTGTATGACAAATAATTTTTATTTTTCTAATAATTATCACTTAAATTCCTTGCTATTTCAGGTGATTCAAAGTATTTTTTAATTGGCATAACAAATGCACTAATAAGTTCAATCAGAATTGAAGCCATTCGAATTGATAATTTTTGATCACTGCGCCCCCCCTGCAGACCCATAAATTATGATATGAATTGCTTTGTTCTGATACTTTTCGAGCCTCTAATAATAAGTTTCTCAGAAACGGCTCTTATCCACATAAGAACAGGAAAAAAATAATGACTGATGAAAAGTCATCAAATAATCGGCCTCTTTTCGCCCGAAAGAACATCGTCTTTATCCTCATCATATTTTTTGCAGGTGTGATTTCCTTTGCCGGATTTAATTCTATTCTGGCCTATACCAATTCAATGGAATTTTGTACCTCCTGTCATAGTATGAAAGTCAACCTGGAAGAATACAAAGAAACCCTTCATTACAAAAATGCATCCGGCGTTCAGGCAACCTGTTCTGATTGTCATGTGCCCACGCAGTTTTTCCCAAAAATGAAAGCAAAAATACTTGCCTACAAAGATGTTATGCATGAAATTCTCGGCACCATTGATACTCCGGAAAAGTATGAGCAGCATCGCTGGGACATGGCATCACGCGTCTGGGCAAAAATGAAAGCCTCAGACTCCAGAGAGTGTCGCAATTGCCATGACTATGACAATATGGCATTCAGTGAACAGGATCGGATGGCACGTAAAAAACACCCTCGTGCACAATTAAAAGGACAAACCTGCATCGACTGCCATAAAGGTATTGCCCATGAAGAGCCGGACGAACCTGATGAAGAAGACACTAATGATGCTTAATAATTTTTTTAAAATAAAAAAAACCAACACAATTTTAGGCCGCCTGATCCTGTGCATTGGCATATGCTTTATTGCTAATAGTGTTTATGCCGCTAAAACCAAGTGGCTTGATCCGACACCCCAGGAAAAAGATCTCATGCAGGCCTCCATGGTGGGTGACATTGATACGGTTAAATCACTCCTGGAGCAGAATGTCAGTGTTGATTCACATGGCCGTTATGGCAAGACTGCCCTGATGTTTGCCATTGAAGAAGGCAGCGATGATGTCGCTGAATTACTTATTGCCAAAGGTGCTGATGTCAATTACCTCACTAAACCAGGTTGTACAGCACTCACTTTTGCTGCTGAAGGCGGGTATCTGGAACTCACCTCCTTATTATTAAAAAAAGGTGCCAAGACCCAGCATAAAACACGAGCAGGATGGGATGCTTTAATGATGGCCAGTATTTATAACCACCCTGAGGTATTGCAGCTGCTCATCGCAAACGGTGCAAATATTGACACTCAGGATAAAAATGGTAATACTGCATTGATGGCTGCAGCCCAGAGAGGTTATTTAGAAATCATTGATATTCTACTAGAGGCTGGTGCTAATACTGAAATACGCAATAAAGATGACGGCAGTGCACTGATGGTTGCAGCATCTCATGGCCAGATAGAAATTATCAAAGTACTGCTTAATCGCGGTTGTAGTATTGAAGCACAAAGTAACGATGGTTCCACAGCACTTTTCTGGGCGAGTGAAGCCAATGAACTCAAGGCAATGAAACTATTACTGGATAATGGTGCCGATCCTAATCATCAGGATATCGATGGCAGTACTGCCGTAATGGAAGCTTATATTCAAAGAAATTTTGAAGCGGCTACCCTACTGTACCAATATGGCGCAGATCCGAACATAAAAGATAATGATGGACTTTCCGGGCTGGATTATGCTAAGAAAGTTTATCAATTTGATAGTAGACCCAGAAAACGTAAATGAATGAACGTTATTTCATATACCGGTTTACAAGGCTTTTCTTTTCAGTCAATTAGAAAAGAAGTTACACCCATGATCTTATGATCAAATTTTGAAAAAACGGTCACCTAAGGAGGACCTATGAAACTAAATAAAAAAGTACTGGGCTTAATAGTACTCGGGGGGTTAGCAGTTTCAGGAAACAGCTGGTCTGGCACTGCAAGTGCATTAGACCTGGCCAATTCTTGTGCTGGTTGTCATGGTACGGATGGAAGCAGTGTCGGACCAGCAACACCTTCACTCGCAGGCATGTCAGCAGAATACTTCGTCGAAGCGATGACAAACTATCAGGATCCTGAAGGCCGCTATTCAACCATCATGAGCCGTATCGCCAAGGGCTATACTGAAGAAGAAATTACCCTGATGTCTGGTTATTTTGCTAAGCAGAAAATGATTCCTGCCGATCAAACATTTGATGCCGCACAAGCGAAAGCCGGTGCTAAACTGCAT
>DAOVUK010000025.1 GCA_030632625.1 Gammaproteobacteria bacterium | reverse complement strand
TACAGAACTGGACTATGGCAAGGAAGGTCTTAACGAGGGTTTTAAATTTAATAACCCTAATGTCAAAGACGCTTGTGGTTGTGGTGAGAGTTTCAACGTGTAGTAACAAAGAGTTTCAACGTCTAGTAACAAATAGTTTCAACATTTTGTAATAAAGAGTGTTGTGGCTGAGCTTTAGCGAAGCCCAACGTGTTCCCCTTCATTCCTCTTTGTTCCCCCCATCCCCCCGGCCTTATTATAGAAATAAATAAAGGCTTTTTTATTATCAATTTATCTGCCAGGTTGTATTTTTCTCATGAGCAATAACTTAAAAAATAGCACAGCAGATAATTATTTCAGCCTGCTGGGTTTAGCGCTTAGTTTCGATGTTGATAAAACCTTACTGAACCACAATTATCATGAAATCCAAAAATCAATTCACCCGGACAAGTTTGCCAATGCGAGTGATTTAGAACGGCGTTTATCAGTACAAAAAGCAGCGCAAATAAATGATGCCCTGGAAACATTGAAAAATCCTTTACGACGCTCAATCTACCTATTATCTCTTTATGATGTTGAGCTCAGTGATAATGATACCAGTATCGATCCGGCTTTTTTAATGGAGCAGATGGAATTGCGGGAAAATTTATCTGAGGTGGACAGTAAAGATGATCCTCTGGGTGAGCTGGATGATATTCTGGATGATGTCAATTCCCGCATTAAACAGGCAATTACTCTTCTGGCGGATTTATTTGAAAAACTGCTCTCTGATCAGGAGCCGACAGCTGACCACAAGGAAGAAAGCGAAGGACATCTTTTAAAAGAGGCAAAAGCGCTGACATTAAAAATGCAATTTCTCAACCGGCTTCAGGAAGAATGCCTCAATAAAGAAGAAGATCTGGCGGATCAGTTTTAAACCGACACCCTTTAGTAACAATAGAAAAACTTTTAACAAGAAACTTAAACGATATTAGAAACATTATGGCTTTATTACAAATATCAGAACCCGGACAAACCACTGCCCCTCACCAGCATAAGCTGGCAGTCGGCATCGACCTGGGCACAACAAATTCCCTGGTTGCCAGCCTTAAAAGCGGTTTGGCAGAGACTATAGCCGATGAAAATGGCCGGCATTTATTGCCCTCAGTGGTACAGTTTCAGGGTAAAAATGATCAAGGTTATCAAACAGACGTGGGTCATCATGCGCAACAAAATGCCTCCCGGGATCCAATGAATACCATTGTTTCAGTGAAACGTTATATGGGACGTGGTCTGGAGGATATCAAAAAGCATTCTATTTATGAATTTGTCACAGATGAAGCTTCAGTAGTGCCCCGGATTCGTACCATCGCAGGTGATGTGAGTGCTGTTGAAGTCTCGGCAGAAATCTTAAAGACACTGAAGCAGCGTTCAGAGGACGCGCTGGGTGGTGATCTTACCGGAGCGGTTATCACGGTTCCTGCTTATTTTGATGATGCTCAGCGTCAGGCAACCAAAGATGCAGCAAAACTTGCCGGTTTAAAGGTGTTGCGTTTAATCAATGAACCCACCGCCGCAGCTGTAGCTTATGGCCTGGATACAGGCAGTGAAGGCATTCATGTTATCTATGATTTGGGTGGCGGCACTTTTGATATTTCCATTTTAAAATTAACTAAAGGTGTTTTTGAAGTATTATCGACGGCCGGAGATTCTGCACTGGGCGGAGATGATCTTGATCATCTGCTGACTGACTGGATCATGGACCAGGCCGCCATTAATGAGCCTGCTCCAGGCTTGCTGCGCCGTATACTTGATGCTGCCAGGCAGGCCAAAGAAGACCTGAGTCAATACCAGACAAGCATGCTGGACATCGATTTGGGTGATGATAAAAGCTGGACAATGGAATTATCCCGGCAGCAATTTGAAAAAATGATCAAACCATTGATAAGAAAAACTCTGGTTCCCTGTCGCCGGGCCTTGCGTGATGCGGGTATCGAAAGTGATGATATTCAGGATGTGGTTATGGTCGGCGGTTCTACCCGGGTACCTTTGGTGCGTCAGATGGTGGGTGAATTCTTTGCTATTGAACCTCTGGTCGAGATCGACCCTGACAAAGTGGTTGCCATTGGTGCCGCACGCCAGGCCGATGTCCTGGTCGGTAATAAATCTGATGAAGACATGTTATTGCTGGATGTGACGCCCTTATCTCTGGGTCTGGAAACCATGGGCGGGCTGGCTGAAAAAGTCATCCATCGTAATACCACGATTCCAGTGGCTCGTGCTCAGGAATTTACCACTTTTAAAGATGGCCAGACCGCCATGGCAATTCATGTTGTCCAGGGTGAAAGGGAATTGATCAGTGACTGTCGCTCCCTGGCCCGTTTTGAATTAAGAGGCATTCCGCCGATGGTTGCCGGTGCAGCTCGAATTCGAGTCACCTTCCAGATTGATGCTGATGGCCTGCTGTCAGTTGCTGCCAGCGAAGAAACGTCTGGTGTGCAGAGCAGTATCCAGGTGAAACCTTCCTATGGCCTGACTGATACTGAAATTGAAACCATGCTCAAAGACTCTTTTAGTTATGCCCAGGATGATATTGATGCCAGAAAACTCAGAGAAGAGCAGGTTGAAGCAAGCCGGGTCGTCGAAGCATTGAATGCCGCATTAATCGAAGACGGGGAGAAACTACTGTCATTTGAACAACGAACTGAAATTCGTCAGGCTATTGATGAATTAGTTGAAATTGCACAACAGAGCAATCAACGTGCGATTAAATTGAAAATTGAAGCAGTGGATAAAATTACTGCAGAATTTGCACAACGCCGAATGGATGCCAGTATTAATAAGGCTCTGGCAGGTCAAAGTGTTGATGATATTGAATAACTATTGTAGAGACGTTGCATGCAACGTCTCTACGCCTGATGTTTAATTTTGCAAAATCCTATTTAATACAAAATAAGCCAAAGCATAAAGGGCCAGTAAATGACTAAGTTAATTTTTTTACCTCATGAAGAAATCTGTCCTGAGGGTGCAGTAATAGAAGTGGAGCCGGGCACTACAATCTGTGATGCCGCTCAGGAAAATGATATCGAAATTGAACATGCCTGTGAAAAATCCTGTGCCTGTACAACCTGTCATGTGATTGTCCGTGAGGGCTTTGATTCACTGGAAGAAGCAACAGAAATTGAAGAAGACTATCTGGATAAGGCCTGGGGGGTTGAACCCGACTCTCGTTTGAGTTGTCAGGCTGTGGTTGCTGATGAAGATTTGGTCATAGAAATACCAAAATACACCATCAATATGGTGTCTGAAAATCATTAATTGGAGGAGAATATTATGGGACTGAGATGGACAGATATTCATGAAATAGTCATTGAACTGGATGAGAATCATCCGGATGCGGACCCGCAATATGTTAATTTTCCGGATCTAATGGCATGGGTTCTGGAACTGGAAGACTTTGAGGAAACGGAAGAACATTGCGGTGAAAGAATTCTTGAAGCCATTCAGATGGCCTGGATTGCTGACAGGAAATAGAGCTTACTTTTTCAGGTTCTTCACATTATTGCCTACTTTTTGTATTCACTCGGTGAATTTAGCCATTCATAGATATGGTAGAGACGTTGCATGCAACGTCTCTACGTACGTATGTATGCTTACCACCCTAGCGGTGTCATTACGTGACCGTAGAGACAAGGCATGCCTTGTCTCTACAATTTGGAAAAGTACGCATTTTTGTGAAGAGCCCTTTTTCATGATCTCATAAGGTGTAATGTCGTTCATAAATGATAAAGATTCAATACTAAATAATAAAACGATGATAAAATGAAGGGATATTCATGCTATCATCACTGATATAGCATAAACCCACTCATCTTAAGCAAGATAGTGGGTTTCTTGGTTGGGCAGATAAAAAATGATGAGTTCTACTCTGTTGTCAAAAGCACAGTTATTAAATACAACATCAGCAAAAATTAATTTATTGGGCTATGATTTAGCGCATATGAAAGCTTTTTTTACTGAAATTGGTGAAAAACCCTTTCGAGCAGTACAGGTTCTGAAGTGGATTCATCAGTTTGGTGCTGATGATTTTTCCCTGATGAGTAATGTCAGCCAGACTTTAAGAAACAGACTGAATGACATTGCTGAAATAAGGGCACCAGAGATTATTGCCGAGCAAAGGGCCAGAGATGGCACGATAAAATGGCTGATGCGTCTGGATGGCGGTAATAGTATTGAAACCGTTTTTATCCCGGAAGACAATCGAGGCACTCTCTGTGTATCCTCACAAGTAGGCTGCGCACTGGATTGTGGTTTCTGTTCGACGGCTAAACAGGGCTTTAACCGGAATTTAACCAGTGCTGAAATTATTGCCCAGTTATGGGTAGCCAATAGGGCTTTAAACCCTCTGGCGCAACAACAAATCGCTGAAAATGGTGTTGCAGCTGCCACTCAGCATGGAAAAGTGCAAGACTCAAAAAACCGGGTGATTACCAATGTTGTGTTAATGGGAATGGGCGAACCCTTACTTAATTTTGATAATGTTGTTGAGGCTATTCACCTGATGTTAGAAGACCATGCTTATGGTTTGTCAAAGCGGCGTGTGACCATCAGTACGGCGGGTGTGGTTCCGGCATTAAAGCGTCTGCGTGAAGAATGTGATGTCAGTCTGGCTATTTCACTGCATGCGCCGAATGATCAGATTCGAAATAAAATTGTGCCATTGAATAAAAAGTATCCCATTAAGGAATTATTGGCAGCCTGTCAGTATTATTTCAGCGGCGATACGAAAAAGAAGCAGTTTACTATTGAATATGTTATGTTAGCCGGGGTGAATGATAGCGACAAGAATGCCCGTGAACTGGTCAATTTATTAAAAAAACTTCCATGCAAAATCAATCTGATACCATTTAATCCATTTCCTGATAGTGAATTTGAATGCTCAACAATGCAAACGATTAATCGTTTTAAAGATATTTTGTATAAAGCCGGCTATGTTACTGTTATACGTAAAACACGCGGTGAAGATATTGACGCAGCATGTGGTCAGCTCGCGGGTAAAGTAATAGATAAAAGTCGGCGTATTAAATATGGCAATGCTGAGTAATTACAACTCTTTATATAAGAATGGGGATTTGGCTGAATGAAAAAAATAATGTTGCTGCTGCTGTCTGTCTATGCTTTAAGTGGGTGTCAGACGTCACCGCTTAACTCAGATGGCGCAGATGATACCGGTTTAGATGTTCGCTATTCAGCGGCTGACCAATCTGACAATAAAGCAGCTAATATCAATGCTCAGTTAGGTGCGGGTTATATTAATAATGGCAACTATGAACGGGCACTGCTTAAGCTCAACAAGGCCCTTAAACATGATCCTAATCATGCCATGGCGCATAATTATTTAGGTGTTTTATATGGTCGTCTTGAACGACCGGGTAAAGCCAGGCAGCAGTTTAAAAAAGCCATGCAGCTGTCACCGGGTAATTCTTCCATCATGAATAATTATGCTGTTCTTCTTTGTGAACTGAAAGAATATGATGAAGCACGACCACTGTTCAAAAGGGTTCTCAATAATCCAATCTATGCCAATCGGGCAAATGCGTATCAAAGTGCCGCCTGGTGTGCATTAGGCAATAATAATTTTGATTTATCAGAAAAACTTTACCGTAAGGCATTAGAAATCGATGCTAATTTGCCTCGTTCATTATTAGGGCTGGCAAAAGTTAATTATAAAAAAGAAAATTATCAATATGCCTGGAGTTATTTTCAGCGCTATTATAAATCTTCGGTTCCCGATGCGGATGCTTTATGGCTGGGGATTAATATCATTAATAAACTTGATGAACCGGATAAAAACTTATTGTCCAGCTATGAATTACAATTAAAGAGTAAACACCCGGACACAGATGAAACCAAATGGCTTTATCAAGGAAAGCAGGAATACTAACTTTGGAAAAACAAGCTGAACAACAAGAACTGCAGGACATTATTGCCACCAGGGAGGATGGCTTTGGATATCAATTTAAAACGGCTCGTGTTGCAAAAAATCTGAGTATTGATGATGTTGCCCGGAAATTACACCTGGACAAAAAAATTATACTGGCATTGGAAAGTGAAGATCATACCCAATTGCCTGTTGCTGCTTTTGTGTGTGGATATATTCGTAATTATGCCAAACTATTGAAAATTCAAGCGGAACCTCTGGTTGAATACTATAAAAAAGAGCGCAGTGAAAATACCTTTGAGCCTGAGCTGAAAAGGAATAAAAAAACCTACACAGCTGCTCATTCACAAATTTCTAATATTTTTTCTGCAATAGCGATGCCGATAATTGCTTTGCTTATTTTACTGGCTCTGGCAGCGGGAGGCTGGGAAGCCTGGATTTATATATCTAATAACTATATCAGCAGTGAAAGTGTTGAGTCAGGCACAGCAGTATCCAATAGAGAGAGTGATTCTGATGACTCTGGTGACAATGATAACCTGGCTGACAACGATGCCGGGACATTATTGTTACCGAGCCTTAATGAACCCTATAACCCGCCAGTAGAGGAATTATTAGAGCAAAATAGTAGTGATTCTTTATCTGCGGAGGGATCTTTACCGGCTGAAGGCTCTTTGCTGGCCGAAGGCTCCTCACCCGCTGAAGGCTCTCAACTGGCTGAAGGCTCTCAACCCACAGACATTCAATCCGTTGAAAGTTCTTTGTCAACTGAGACTTTAGCTGTAGACTCTTTGCCTGCGCAGAGATCAGCTCAGGCGGCTATTGAAGTAGTGCCGGCAGCTATTGTAAAAAATCAGTTGATTGTTGAATTCTCTGGTAATTCATGGGTGAGTATTAAAGATGCAGATGGTAAAATTCTGGCAACAGGCCTTAAAAAAGCACCGAAAGTGCTGCAGCTGGATGGCAAGCTCCCTTATAAAGTTTTTCTGGGTGATGCGCGAGTCGTTAAGATCACTATCAATGGCAAGGTATTTGAGCATTCAAAATACATAAATAAGAAAAATATTGCTCGATTTAATGTAAAATAGAGACGTTGCATGCATAAAACAGAGACTTTGCAGACATAAAACAGAGACGTTGCATGCATAAAACAGAGACGTTGCATGCAACGTCTCTACATTTAACTCTTTATTTATAAGAATGGAACCACCTTGGCAGAAAAAATCCAATCAATTCGTGGAATGAATGATATTCTTCCCGATGAAAGTCCCGCCTGGCAATTTATTGAAGAAAAACTACGTCAACTCATGCAAAGCTACGATTATGATGAAATACGCTTTCCTGTGGTGGAAAAAACAGCTTTGTTTAAACGTTCTATTGGTGAAGTGACCGATATTGTTGAAAAAGAAATGTACACCTTTGAAGACCGCAATGGCGATAGTCTTAGCCTGAGACCAGAGGGGACGGCTGCCTGTGTGCGAGCAGGGATACAAAATGGTATACTGGTCAATCAGCAGCAGAGGTTGTGGTATCTGGGGCCTATGTTTCGACATGAGCGGCCCCAAAAAGGGCGTTATCGACAGTTTCATCAACTGGGGGTCGAAGTTTTTGGACTGGAGGGCCCCGATATTGATGCTGAACTGATTTGTATGACAGCACGTTTGTGGGCAATGCTGGGTTTATCTGATTCTGTGACCCTGCAGTTAAACTCTTTAGGTACGCCGGTATCAAGAGAAGCCTATCGCAGTATTCTGAGCGATTATCTGCAAGCTAATAAAGAACTACTGGATGAAGACAGTTTGCGCCGTTTGCAGACTAATCCTTTGCGCATTCTGGATAGTAAAAATCCAGCCATGCAGGACATGATTGAACAGGCACCGCGGCTGATGGATCATCTTGAGGAAGAGTCAAGAGCGCATTTCTCACGTCTGTGTGCCTATCTTGATAGCGTTGGCATTGCTTATGAAATCAATACCCGACTGGTTCGTGGCCTGGATTATTACAGCAAAACCGTGTTCGAATGGGTGACTGATAAACTGGGCGCACAGGGTACAATTTGTGCCGGAGGTCGTTATGACGCTCTGGTGAAACAGCTTGGCGGACGTGATACTCGTGCCGTGGGTTTTGCCATGGGATTAGAGCGGCTTATTAGTCTGCTTGAACCGGCGCAGCTGGAAAAACATCTTAAACATCCGCATGCCGTGATGTTGATGATGGGTGAAAGAGCACAAAATTCCGGTTTAGCTTTAACTGAACAACTACGCAATGACATTGCTGATGTGCGCATTTTAAATGTCTGTGGCGGCGGCAGTTTCAAAAGTCAAATGAAACGCGCCGATAAAAGTCAGGCAGAAATTGCACTGATCCTCGGTGATGATGAATTAGATAATGATGTGGTGACCGTGAAGTACCTGCGTGCAGATCGGGATACTGATAAGCCCCAGCAAGAGCAATTGTCACAAGCGCAAGTGATTGAATTATTAAATAAACTTATAAACATATAACAACTCCAAGTTTTAGGAATATAGAATGGATAATTACGAAACAGAAGAACAACAGGTTGAAGCTATAAAAAAATGGTTGGCTGAGAACTATAAAATGGTGTTGTTTTTAACCATTATTGGTCTGGGCAGCATTGTGGGTGTCCAGCAATGGAAACAAGCCCAGACAGTTAAAGCACAAACAGCCTCGCTGGAATTTGATAATATTCTTCAGGTTGTCAAAGAAAATAAAGATGAGTCAATAAATCAGCAGGTTGAAACCATGCTGAATGAGTACCCTGATTATCCCTATGCGGCTTTATCTGCCATGCTTGAAGCAAAGCAGCTGATCGAAGCAGGCAAGCTGGCTGAAGCTGAAGAAAAATTCCAGTGGGTCATTACTAATGGTAAAGCTCAGAATCTGCAGCATATTTCAAGAGTTCGTCTGGCAACTTTAATGTCAGCACAGGGCAAAAATGAGCAGGCTCTGAAAGTTTTGAATGTTGATCAGGGCAGTTTCAGAGCCAGTTATCTGGAAGTTAAAGGTGATATTCTGGTCGCGCTGAAACGGGTTAATGAAGCACGTTCAGCTTATGATCAGGCGCTGGAGGCTTATGCCGCAATTGGCGCGAATGCCCAGATATTAAGAGTCAAACGTAATGATTTAGGCAACTCCTAATGACTCGTATACTGAAACAAATGGCTGCCATTAGCCTGGTAAGCTTGTTCAGTTTACATCTCAGCGGCTGTGGCTGGACGGACAGTTTTTTTGGGGGTGATGATAATTCTATTCCTCCCACTGAGCTGGAAGACATTAACGAGACGGTGCAGATTCGTTCAATATGGAGCAAAGATGTTGGTGTTGGCATTGATGAGGCTTTTGTTGAACTAAAGCCGGCTATTACTGATACAGAAATTTTTACCGTTGATCGTGAAGGGCAGGTGACATCGCTCAGCCTGGAAACCGGCAGTATCAATTGGCAGGTAGAACTGGATACGATCATTACCGGTGGGATAGGTTTTGGTGACGGTATACTCATCGTAGGCGATAACCGTGGTGAGATTATTGTTCTGGATGCAGATAATGGCTCGCTAAAATGGAAAAAAGAATTAAGCAGTGTGATGTTGTCGTCACCACTGGTGCAGGATGGTATCCTGATAGTGCGCACCGGCGATGGTCGGATCTTTGGTTTAAGTGCTGAAAACGGCAGTCAGGTCTGGGTTTATGATCGGGGTGTGCCGGTGCTGACTCTGCGCGGCAACAGCAGTCCGTTGATTGGTGGACGAGAGCTTGTCTTTACTGGTTTTGACAGTGGTAAGGTAGCTGCAGTGGGTGTCCAGCATGGACGTCTATTGTGGGAAGCTGATGCCTCAGTGCCAAGAGGCCGTTCTGATTTAGAGCGCCTGGTTGATATCGACGGCAGTATGGTTCTGATTGGAAGGGTTCTCTATGTAGCAGCCTATCAGGGTCGTATTGTTGCCATTGATGCCCTTGAAGGTGAAATTTTATGGGCTAAAGAAATGTCTTCATATGCCGGTATTTCAGCTGATGAACGATATATTTATGTCACTGACTCAGATAGTAATATGTGGGCTGTCGATCGTGTGTCCGGTGATATGTTGTGGAAGCAGGACAAACTGGCTTATCGCCAGTTAACTGCCCCTGTTTCTATTGGTGAATACGTTCTGGTGGGTGATTTTGAAGGTTTCGTGCATATTATCTCCCGCCTGGATGGTGATCTCATTGGTCGTGAAAAAATTGATGGTGACGGCTTTCATATCCAGCCCCAGGTTCATAATGAAACCATATATATTTATGGTAATGGCGGTACTTTAGCTGCCTTACGGATAAATTAACAACTCCCCCTAAGTTATAAAGAGCTGAAAAGAAGTTATGAAGCCGGTAATTGCCCTTATAGGGCGTCCCAATGTGGGTAAGTCAACACTGTTCAATCGTTTAACTAAAACCCGTGATGCCCTGGTGGCTGATATGCCCGGAGTGACACGGGACAGGCAGTATGGTGATGGTATTGTGGGTGACCGCCCTTATATTGTCATTGATACCGGCGGTTTGAGCGGTGCAGATGAAGGGGTTGACACCCTTATGCAGTCGCAGGTCTATCAGGCCATGCAGGAAGCAAACATCATTATGTTCCTGGTTGATGGCCGCGGAGGCATGACCGGACACGATCAGACGATTGCTCAGCACTTACGTGAGTTAGGCAAAGAAATTATTGTTCTGGTGAATAAAGCTGAAGGGATGAATGAAGATGTGGTTGAATCTGATTTTTATTCTCTGGGCCTGGGGCAGCCCTATGCGGTTTCTGCATCGCATGGTGACGGCATTGCACCTCTGATGGAAGAATTGCTGGCAGAAATACCAGCACAAAGCGATGACGAATCCGATGTGGACTCCTATGAAAAAAGCGGCATTAAATTAGCTATTGTCGGACGTCCTAATGTCGGTAAATCAACACTCATTAATCGTTTAATGGGTGAAGAACGAGTGATCGCATTTGACATGCCGGGTACCACCCGGGACAGTATTTTTATTCCTTTTGAACGGGATGGACAGCGTTATACCTTTATTGATACTGCCGGAGTCCGGCGTCGAAGTCGTGTTAAAGAGACGATTGAGAAATTCTCCATAATTAAAGCACTGCAGGCAATTGAATCAGCTAATGTGGTGATTTTAATGCTGGATGCTCATGAGGGGATCACTGATCAGGATTTACACCTGCTCAGTTATGTGATTGATACCGGTCGGGCATTGATCATTGCTATTAATAAATGGGACGGCATGAGCAAAGATGCCCGGGAATTTGTCAAAGAGCAGCTGGAACGTCGCTTACCTTTTCTTGACTATGCTAAATACCATTACATTTCTGCTCTGCATGGCAGTGGTGTCGGTCTGCTTTATGATTCTGTTGATAAAGCCTATGAATCAGCGATGAAAAGACATCAGCCTGCTAAATTAAGTGCCTTATTAAATGACGCAGTACAAATGCACCAGCCGCCACTGGCACGTGGACGTCGTATTAAGCTCCGTTATGCGCACCAGGGTGGGCAAAACCCGCCGCTTATTGTGATCCACGGTAGTCAGACTGAACATATTCCTGAGTCATATAAACGTTATCTGATCAATTCATTTCGTAAGTGGCTGAAACTGGAAGCGACACCTATCCGACTGGAATTTAAAAACAGTTCAAATCCCTATCGCGGTACCAGAAGAAATAACGAGAAAAGCAAACAGGTCATGGCCAAACGCCACCGTCAGACCAAAAATATGGCGAAAAAATACAGCGGGAAAAAGAACAAAAGAACGAATAGGTAAGAGAAGTTGTAAGTTGTATGTCGTAAGTCAAAAGCAAGAGAAAAGAAAACAGGTAGGAATAACTATATACCACCGAGCTGCTGTTGATTTTTCTCTTGACTTACCACTTACCACTTACAACTTACCACTTACCACTTACAACTTTTTTCTCTACTGCGTCATCGTCATAAACGTCGTGAGTTGCGCGGAAGCTTTTCTTAGATTTAAGCTCAGTAGTCGAGCAATTCCTTTTAGAATTTTAATACCGACTACAGGATGCTTGGTCAGCAGGGTATTGAAATCATCCCGGCGCAGGATCAATATGGTGGAAGGCTTACATGCCCGTACAGTTGCTGAACGGGTCAGGCCGTCAATCAGTGCCATCTCACCCAGAGAATCGCCCTCAGAAATTTTTGAGATAACAACTTCTTTGTTATCAAGCGTTTTAAAGATTTCCAACTCACCCAATGCGACAAAACTTAAAAAGCTGCCATGCTGACCTTCTTTACAAACCAGACCATCGGCCTGCAGATCTTTGGGAAACAGGTATTGTGATAATACCTGAGTATCTTCAGCATCTAATTCACGGAAAACAGGGATTTCAGAAATCAGGTACTCAAGTTCTTTATTTATATTCATAATTAATTTAACGGTTAAACCTTTAGTCAGAGCACTTTTTTGTAAAAGCGACTTAGAAATTGTTTGTCATCTTTTAATAATAAAAGAGATATTGATATTATCAAGGTTTGTTTGCTAATATTTGAATATTTAAGACTTTGTTCAACTAAATAGCTATTTATCCGCTGAATGCTCTAAGGCATATTGACTGACAGCCTTAAGACTATCACCGGTAATATTAGGAAATTTAGGCATTAATAAGCTGCCGGAACTGATTTTCTTAGCAAAGTAGTCAGCATTTTTCTTATCACTGGACAGTTCATAAAAGATATTATCTCTGCCTTCAATCGCTTCATGACATTCCATACAGGCAGCTTTAAAAATATCTTCACCGCTGGCGCCTGCAGCAGGTGTATAATCCCGGCTGCAGCCTGCCAGGAGTATCGTTGTGGCGGCTGTCAACAAAAGTAACTTTTTCATTTAGTAATCCTTCAATTTCTTTAAACACAGTCGAAGTTTACTTCATACTGTGCCTTATCCTGGTTAAACACAGTGGAGTTTTACCTCACGCTGTGTCTTCTCCTGATTTAATGTTATATAAACCCATTATCCTAGGATAATATTGGTATAATACATTCATTTTTCAAGCAGTATTTTATCAGGCTTATTATGAGTGCTCACAAGATCGGTTTTATCAGTTTAGGTTGCCCCAAGGCATTAGTTGATTCAGAACAGATACTGACCCGCCTGCGTGCCGAAGGTTATGATATCAGTGATTCATATCAGAATGCTGAAATGGTGGTGGTCAATACCTGTGGTTTTATTGATGAAGCTGTCGAAGAATCCCTCGATGCCATTGGTGAGGCCCTGGCAGAAAACGGCAAAGTCATTGTTACAGGTTGTCTGGGGGGCAAGGGGGATATCGTTAAACAGGCTCATCCCCAGGTACTTGCTGTGACCGGTCCGCATGCTCTGGAAGATGTGATGGCAGCGGTGCATGAGCATATCCCGCCGGAACATGATCCTTATACCAGTTTGATTCCTGAAGGCGGCATTAAACTCACTCCCCGTCATTATGCCTATCTGAAAATTTCGGAAGGCTGTAACCATCATTGTAGTTTTTGTATTATTCCATCCCTGCGGGGCAAACTGGTCAGTCGACCGGTTGGTGATGTTTTACAGGAAGCTGAAAATCTGATTCATGCCGGCGTTCGGGAATTACTGGTGGTCTCACAAGACACGTCTGCCTATGGTTTAGATACAAAATATCAAATGGGATTTCATCAGGGCAAACCGGTCAAAACCCGATTTCAGGAACTGGCAGCGGCACTGGGTGATATGGATGCCTGGGTGCGAATGCACTATGTCTATCCCTATCCTCATGTCGATGATGTGATCCCTTTGATGGCGGAAGGTAAAATATTACCCTATCTGGATGTGCCTTTACAACATTCTTCACCGGCTGTTTTAAAAGCAATGAAGCGTCCTGCTAATACTGAAAACATGTTAAAACGCATTGCCTCATGGCGTGATGTTTGTCCGGATATTACTTTGAGAAGCACCTTTATTGTGGGTTTCCCTGGAGAAACAGAACAGGATTTTGAAGATTTACTGAACTTTACCCAAGAAATTCAATTTGATCGCGTGGGTGCTTTTAAATATTCACCGGTCGATG
>DAOVUK010000053.1 GCA_030632625.1 Gammaproteobacteria bacterium | reverse complement strand
CTCAACAGGAAGCTGAAGAAGAAGCCAGACAAGACGCTGAACAATTGTCACAAATGGCAGTTCAACAGGCTGAAGCAGAGGCAACCAAAAAGCGTGAAGCTGAATTAGCTAAACAGGAAAATACTGAAAAAGCCGAACAAGAAAAAATAACTGAAAAACGTGAAATAGAACAGCTTGCCAGAAAACAGACTAAGCCGATCCTTAAAGAAGCACCAAGAGCTGTAAAGAGTACTGACAAAATAACTGCAGTTCAAAAGAGACATCCGGACAAAGCCAAGTTTGTTGCCGGAAAAGATGCGCCCAAGAAGGGTGCGGCCGCGAACAAGCAACGCAAAGGTAAGTTTGCAGCTACATCACGTCATAAGAAGAAACGCTTCAATAAACCAGAGATTGAAACTCAACACGGATTTGAAATGCCAACGGAAATTAAAGTTATTGATGTGAATATTCCAGAAACCATCAAAGTGGGCGACTTAGCACAGAAAATGTCAGTCAAGGCCGGTGAAGTCATCAAAATTATGATGAATATGGGCAGTATGGTCACTATTAACCAGATGCTTGACCAGGAAACAGCCTCTATTGTGATTGAAGAAATGGGGCATAAGCCTGTTCTTGTGCAAGAAGAGGAAATTGAGGATAATCTCATGGAAGAGCATGTTGAAGGTGACAAAGCACCACGTGCTCCGGTTGTGACTATTATGGGCCACGTTGATCATGGTAAAACGTCTTTACTGGATCATATTCGCCAGGCAAAAGTTGCTGAAGGTGAGGCGGGCGGTATTACTCAGCACATTGGTGCATACCACGTTGAAACAGGCAAGGGTATGATTACCTTTCTGGATACACCGGGACACGCGGCATTTACATCAATGCGTTCCCGTGGTGCTAATGCAACAGACATCGTCATTGTTGTTGTAGCAGCTGATGATGGCGTTATGCCGCAGACCAAAGAAGCGGTTCAGCATGCCAAGGCTGCTGAAGTACCCATCATTGTTGCTGTTAATAAAATTGATAAAGAAGATTCTGATCCTGAACGTGTCAAAAATGAATTATCCGCGCTTGAAGTGATACCTGAGGATTGGGGTGGTGATGTTATGTTTATGCCGGTTTCAGCTAAAACCGGGCAGGGTATTGATGATTTACTCGATGCCATTTCAGTCACTGCAGAAATGATGGAGCTGGAAGCGGTTCCTTCTGGTCCTGCAAAAGGCGTCGTTATTGAATCACGTCTCGATAAAGGCCGTGGTACTGTGGCAACAGTCCTGATTCAAAGCGGTGAGTTGAAAAAAGGTGATATGATTATTGCCGGTCAGGATTATGGCCGCATTCGTGCAATGCTGGATGAAAACGGCAGCACCATAAAAGCGGCCGGACCATCAATTCCGGTAGAAGTGTTAGGTCTGTCAGGTACTCCAACGGCTGGTTCGGAAGTTCTTGTTGTTAAAAATGAGCGCAAAGCGCGTGAAGTTGCTTTATTTCGTCAAGGAAAATACCGTGATGTTAAGCTTGCCAGACAACAGGCTGCTAAATTAGAGAATATGTTTACCAAAATGGAAAGCGGCCATGTAGAAACGCTTAACATTGTCCTTAAAGCAGATGTACAGGGTTCAGTTGAAGCTATTTCTGAATCATTGAAAAAACTCTCAACCGATGAAGTTAAAGTTAATATAGTTTCTGATGGTGTCGGCGGCATTAATGAATCAGATGCTCAGCTTGCAGTTGCCTCAAACGCGATTGTGATCGGCTTTAATGTCCGTGCTGATGCTTCAGCTAAAAGAATTATAGAAAATGAAGCGGTTGATCTTCATTACTATAGTGTTATTTATGATATTCTCGATGAAATTAAAACAGCAATGACCGGTATGCTGTCACCTGAATTCAAGGATGAGATCATCGGCCTGGCCGAAGTGCGAGACGTGTTCCGTTCTCCAAAACTGGGTGCTATTGCTGGCTGTATGGTGGTTGACGGTAACCTTAAGCGTAATAGTCCAATTCGTGTACTACGTGACAATGTGGTCATTTATGAAGGTGAACTTGAGTCCTTAAGACGCTTTAAAGACGATGTTCAGGAAGTAAAATCCGGTATGGAATGTGGTATTGGTGTTAAAAATTACAACGACGTTAAAGCAGGCGATCAGATCGAAGTCTATCAACGCATTCAAGTAAAAAGGACGTTATAAGCATGGCTGCCGATTATAGTCGCAGTCGCCGTGTGGGTGAATTAATACAACGTGAGCTGGCTACAATGCTGGCGAGGGATGTAAAAGACCCTCGTCTGGCATTTGTTTCAATCACGGCAGTTGATGTCACTCGTGATCTGGGTCTGGCGAAAGTCTTTTATACGGTGATAAATGCCACTGATCACAGCGACAAACAGAGCGAAGATAAAGAAAAAGTCCATCAAAGTTTAACTAAAGCTGTTGGATTCCTTCGCTATGAATTAGGGCAGCGGATTAAACTTCGAATAGTGCCTCGTTTAGAATTCCGCTACGATGAATCAGTATTACGCGGTGCTCAACTGACGCAACTGATTGATAGTGCTATTGCTGATGATCAACATCGCATTGTTGACAAACCGTCTAAAAAATAATTTATTTATTAACTACTCAGCGTATTAATACCTCTTGTAATTCCACTCTTTTATATCAATAGTCAAGGTAAAATAAATGGCACGGAGAAAAAAAGGCCGTCCTGTCAATGGTATTCTGGTACTTGATAAACCCACCGGAATCACTTCAAATAAAGCGCTGCAAAAAGTAAAACACTTATTCAATGCTCAAAAAGCAGGTCATACCGGCAGTCTTGATCCGCTTGCTACCGGGGTATTGCCCATTTGTCTGGGCGAAGCAACTAAAGTTTCCCATTACCTGCTTGACGCGGATAAACGTTATCGTGCTAAATGTATTTTAGGCAGTGTCACCACAACCGGGGATTCTGATGGCGAAATAATCCAGCAGAAACCTGTTCCTGAATTAACTAAAGATGACATATTAGAGCTGTTGTTATCTTTTACCGGGCTTCAGGATCAAACGCCTCCCATGTATTCAGCGCTTAAACACAATGGTCGCCCATTGTATGAATATGCTAGAAAAGGCATAGAAATTGAACGTAAATCCAGGCAAATTACACTATTTGATATATCACTGCTGGACTTTTCAATAACCAATAAAAATTCTGCAATCCCTGCCTTTATTGAAATCGAAGTTCACTGCTCTAAAGGGACTTATATTCGTACTTTATGTGAAGATATTGGTCACAAAATTGGCTGTGGAGCCTATATCAGCGAATTAAGACGTATAGAGTCCGGACCTTTTTTATTGTCTCAGGCAATTACTCTGGATAACTTGCTGGAAAAATATTCCTTAAATGAGCCGTTGGATGCACAGACTTTTGAGCGCATGGATCAGTTATTGTTACCTACAGATACCGCTATTGCACAATTTCCTGCCATTGAACTTAATGCGCAGCAATTTGACAGAATACAGCATGGAATGACGATTGATGTGCAGCCTGATCTTGAGTCAGATAATTATCGACTGTATTTCAATAAGACTCTGACAGGACTGGCAATTTTAGATGAAAACCGACAATTAAAACCCAAAAGATTATTATTTTTATAAAATAATAATAACTACCCATATGCCAACAATTATATTGCTTGTTATAAATAAACTGAGCAGGTAAAATACACGCCTTGTTTGAGACTGTGATTCTTTGATATCAAGATATCAGTAAAGTGATAGTTTCATCCTTTAGTTGAGCCTTTGGTTTAAGCAGATAGATTTAAACAGACCCGTTTAAAAATGAGTTTATCTTTATTTTAAAGAAAGTTCTGCCTATTTGTTTTTTCTGATACTTTAATGTTTTAGGAGTAAAAAATGATTTCTGTACAACAGAAAAGCGAAATTGTAAAAGAACACAGCCGTGGAACCAATGATACCGGTTCTCCAGAAGTTCAGGTGGCATTATTAACAGCAAAGATTATTGATCTGACTGAACACTTTAAAGTCCATATTCATGATCACCATTCTCGCCAGGGCCTATTAAGACTGGTTAGCAAGCGTAGAAAAATGCTTGATTATTTAAAAAGAACAGATACTGATCGTTATCGTTCTCTTATCTCTAAATTAGGTTTGCGTAAGTAAAACGATTAACTATCCAATCAAATCACTTCACAATATTCCTGAATCTGAATGCCCTGGGTTAGAAAACAGGGGCAATTCAGATTTAAGAGTAACTTCAGCCGAATGAACGGAGTAAAAATAGCGTGACACCAATTACAAGAACATTTCAGTTTGGACCAGAGACAGTAACTCTTGAGACAGGCGAAATTGCACGCCAGGCATCAGGCGCTGTTATGGTCAATATGGGAGGCACCTCAGTCTTTGTTACTGTGGTGGCTAAAAAAGAAGCCCGAGCTGGCTTTGACTTTTTCCCCTTAACCATTGATTATCAAGAAAAAACCTATGCTGCTGGTAAAATTCCAGGTGGTTTTTTCAAACGTGAAGGTCGCCCCAGTGAAAATGAAACGTTAATATCGCGTTTAATTGATCGTCCATTACGTCCATTGTTCCCTAAGGGCTATTACAATGAAGTTCAGGTTATTTGTACTGTTGTTTCTTTGAATCCTGATATTGACCCTGACATCCCGGCTATGATTGGTGCTTCAGCAGCTATGTCTCTTGCGGATGTGCCTTTTAATGGCCCCATAGGTTGTTGCCGCGTTGGCTATATCGATGGTGAATATTCACTTAATCCAGGTCGTGAGCTATTAGATGAATCTGAACTTGATTTGGTGGTGGCCGGGACAGATACTGCGGTATTAATGGTTGAGTCTGAAGCGGATGAACTCTCTGAAGAAGTGATGCTGGGTGCTGTAATGTTCGGTCATGATCATTATCATACTGTTATCACTGAAATTAATGCCTTTGTTGCTGAAGTGGGTACAACTCGTTCAGAATATGTTTTACCTGCAGTTGATGAAGACCTTATTAATACTGTTAATAGTGAATGTGAAGCATCAGTAACTGAAGCATATAAAATCAGTGACAAGCTTGAACGTCTTAACAAATTAGATGATATCCGTTCAGCACTTATTGAAAAAGTAACTGGTGCAGACGATACGAAATGGTCTGATAGTGATTTATCCGGTGTTTTCTACAAACTGGAAAAGAAAGTTGTACGCAGTAGTATTATTGCTGGAAATCCGCGTATCGACGGTCGTGATACTAAAACAGTACGTCCTTTGCATATTCGTACCGGTGTACTGGAACGTACTCACGGTTCGGCTTTATTCACACGAGGTGAAACTCAGGCTCTGGTTGTTACAACCCTTGGTACTGCTCGTGATGCTCAGATTATTGATGCCCTTGAAGGCAGCTATAAAGACTCTTTTATGCTGCATTATAATTTTCCTCCATACAGCGTTGGTGAAACAGGTCGGGTGGGAACACCGAAACGTCGTGAAATCGGCCATGGCCGTCTGGCAAAACGTGGTGTTGCTGCCGTGCTGCCAACGGTTGATGAATTCCCATACACCATCCGTGTTGTTTCAGAAATCACCGAATCAAATGGTTCAAGCTCAATGGCTTCAGTCTGTGGAACCAGTTTGTCTCTGATGGATGCCGGTGTACCTATTTCTTCTGCTGTTGCTGGTATTGCCATGGGCTTAATTAAAGAAGATGATGGCTTTGCAGTTCTGACAGACATTCTGGGTGATGAAGATCATCTGGGTGACATGGACTTTAAAGTTGCGGGTACTGAAAATGGTGTTAATGCTCTGCAGATGGACATTAAGATCGAAGGAATCACTAAAGAAATTATGGAAATTGCCTTAGCGCAGGCTAAAGATGCTCGTATAAACATCCTGACTCAAATGAATGCCGTAATTTCCAGTGCTAATGTTGAGATGTCTGATTTCGCACCTCGTATTCTGACCATTCAAATCAATCCAGACAAAATTCGTGATGTCATTGGTAAGGGTGGTTCAACAATTAAAGGCCTTAGTGAAGAAACCGGCTGTAATATTGATATTAATGATGAAGGTATAGTTAAGATCTCATCTACTGATAATGCCGCTGCAAAGGAATGTAAGCGTCGTATTGAAGAAATCACACAAGATGTTGAAGTTGGAAAAATCTATAATGGTCGTGTCACCAAGATTATGGACTTCGGTGCATTTGTTACTATCATTCCTGGTAAAGATGGTCTTGTTCACATTTCACAAATTTGTGAGGAACGTGTGAATAATGTCACTGATAAATTAACCGAGGGTGAGTTTGTTGATGTTAAAGTACTTGAAATTGACAAACAGGGACGAATTCGACTGAGTATGAAGGCTATTGCTGCTGATGCAGCAAGTGCTGAGACTGCTGCAGAAGAATAATCCGCTGTACCTTTACCATCAGCTTCTTTGAGAAGTCATTACTCAAGAGTTGATGGTAAATTTTTCTGCACCTTAATATTTATTTCTGTTCCAAATTAGCTTTTTCCAACAAGACATTCTACAATTCTTATATAAGCCTTTTTTATCTTTTATATACTTCCTTTTTCATTGCAAGCATCAATGTAAGTCTTAGATTACAAAGCTTTATAACTAAATACGTTATAATTTATATAATTATTATTTCTATTAACAGCCGGCATTTTCTAACCTACGTACTGACTCGAATATGCTGCCAATGTAGCTCACAGTTTATTATTTTATGAATGTTATTAAAGGTTATAAAATTCAGGGTATTCTCGCTAAAGGTGGAATGGCAACCATCTATATAGCAATGCAGGAGTCCCTCCAACGTCAGGTTGCACTTAAAATATTAGACCCTAAGCTTGATGCCACGGTACTTGATCTTTTCCTTGACGAAAGCAGGATTATTGCCTCTCTCAAACATCCCAATATTGTTCCTGTTATAGATGTCGGCAGGGTAGGGATCCACTTCTATCATGCAATGGAATATCTGGAAGGCGGCGATCTGGAAGTCAGAATAGCTCAAGGCATTGAAAAAAATACTGCACTTGAAATTGTCCTTGAATTGGCCGATGCACTTTATCTTGTGCATAGTAAAGGCATTATTCATGGTGATATAAAACCTGCTAATATTGTTTTTCGAAGTGATGATTGTCCTGTACTGACGGATTTTGGAATATCAAAACGGACTAATATTTCTGCTGCGAACAGTACACAATCACAAGACATACTTGCCAGTCCCGGTTATGCCAGTCCTGAAGTAATGCAGGGACAGAATTCTAATCAGAAAGTTGATATATACAGTCTTGGTGTTGTGTTATATGAGATGCTGGTAGGCGAAAAACCTTATACCGGGGCAACAAATGTTGAACTGGTCGCCAATAGTATTCAGCAGCCTATTCCATTATTACCCTCTAATCTCAGGGCCTTACAGCCCCTTATTGATCACATGCTTGCCAAAGAACAGTCGGATCGTATTGGTGATGCCCGAATGATTTCAAGATATATTAAAAAATATCTTCGAGATCATCCGGATAAGAGCAAAAGTCAGACCGGAAAAGTTTCAGCTCCTGATGCTGAAGATAATGCTGATGTTGTTCTGGAATATGTATCTGAGACTAAGAATCAGTTATCAATAAATCCTACTAAAACCTTATTGCCCCTGCTTATTGTCTTATTTTCTGCTATAGTTGCGTTATCAATCTGGTACTTTGTGATCTAGTTTTTTACTGATTGACTGGTTTGTTTTTATTAATAACACATTTCATTCGGGCACATAAAAGCTTTGTTTGGTATTTGGAAACACTATAATATTTTATGAAGTCTATTGCTGGTTATAATGTCATAAAACTCCTTGCAAAAGGAGGCATGGCAGCCATTTATCTGGCAGAACAGGAATCTTTACAACGCCAGGTTGTGCTTAAGTTTTTAAACCCTAAGTTAGATGACGCAGTTAGAAAACGTTTTATTGACGAAGGCCGCATAATCGCTTCACTTAAACATCCGAATATCATCACTGTATTTGATGTTGTCAGTACTGAAAAATATAATTTTCTTACCATGGAGTATTTACCTGATGGTGATCTGGAAACACGTCTTCTCATCAGGCTTGA
Organism: Gammaproteobacteria bacterium; assembly: GCA_030632625.1. GTDB lineage: Bacteria > Pseudomonadota > Gammaproteobacteria > GRL18 > GRL18 > GRL18. The sequence goes on along the minus strand of DAOVUK010000053.1, from coordinate 2,733 downwards.
CACTTTCACTGCGCTTAAGATCATTAGTGAAATCTCTGATGCACTTCATTTAGTCCATAAACAAGGTATTATTCATGGTGATATTAAGCCTGCAAATGTCTTATTTAGAGGGGCTGACTGTCCAATTTTGACTGATTTTGGTATTTCTCACCAAATTGAGCCAAAAAAAGAAGTTGACCTGAATTCCGGAGATCTCTATGCCAGTCCCACATATGCTTCGCCAGAGCTGATTCAAGGTAAACCGTTTGACTACCGCACAGATATCTATAGTCTCGGAATTATGCTGTATGAGATGTTATTGGGAGAAAAACCGTTTACTGGTGAAACTGAAATAGAAACAATAGCCAATAGTATTCAAGAACCCGTGCCAAAATTACCAGAAGCTCTTCAGGGACTGCAACCCTTATTGGAAAGTCTGCTGGCAAAATCCCCGGATAATCGACTTTCTGATACAAAACTGGTGACACGTTTTATCGTTCAATATCTGAAAGACCACCCAAAGCTAACCCGGCAATCTTCTGAATCAAAGTTAATTGATACCGATGTTGTGGTTGAATATATTGCTAAAAATAAAGCCAATAAACAAAAAAAAGCTAACAGTAATTATCTCAGCTCATTAATCCTGACCGTTATTTTGCTTTCTACTTTGTGGTTTAATAAAGAGACTTTATGGCAACAATATTTTACTGCTCCCTCGTTTTCTGTTCCGCAAAGACAATTATTTGCAGAGCAGCCTGGACAACAACAAAGCAACATTACAGATGCTGAAGATGCTGACTCAAAACTTGCAAAACAGGAATTCGTTGAGCAGCAAAACCTCCTGAAGCAAAAAGATAATGAAATAGCTCAGATAAAAAAAGAACTGGAAGTATCAAAAAAAAGAGCCAAACAACAGCAACTCAATAGAAAAACAACGATTGACGGCTTTATCCGAAAAGGCACAGCCTCATTAAAAAAATATCACCTGACAACACCTTTAAATGATAACGCCTTATATTATTTTCAAAAAGTTATCGAATTAGACAAAAATAATCCGGATGCTCAAAAAGGTATTAATGACGTTATTTATCGTTATGAATTACTGGCCAGAAGTGAACTGGATAAATATCAATATCAAAAAGCCCAATCCTATATCAGCACCGGTTTGAGTATAGATTATGAAAATGAACGACTACTGGCATTACAAAAACAAGCTAATATACAAAATGAACCCAGGCGTGTCATTAACAGAGTAAAAGGCTTTTTTAATAATTTATGATAAAATCACATTGTTGCATGGAAATCACATTTAAATAGTCTATTATTACAATTATTCATATTGAATTTAAATTTTTTATAGGGAGTTAAAATGAGACTGGTTTTAAGGTTTGATGGTCAGGACGTTCAGGAATTTGTTCTGGATAAAACAGATATAACTATCGGCAGAATAGCAAATAATGATATTACTATTGATAATTTATCTGTCAGCAGCCATCATGCCACAGTCCATGATATGAAAGACGGTGCTATGATAGAGGATATGAACAGTACTAATGGTACCTTTGTCAATGATATTAAAGTGACTCGTCATACTTTAAAGGATGGTGATATTATTGCTATCGGTAAGCATCAAATTGTCTTTTTTGGCCAATCAGCATTTAACACAGCGGGTTCAGATGCCCAAAGTGAAGCAACTGTAATGATGTCTGCTGATTTTCAACAGCAACTGCAGCAGGAACTCTCCAAAAGTAAGGCCGTCACACGTACCATAACTAAAAAGGCGGGTAAGAAAAAAGGATTTTTTGCAAGAATAAAAGAATGGCTGGGTTTTTAGGCCCTAACTCGAAATAAAATTTCAGCTGCGCAGCTTAGCTGCTGAAAATATTTTAGAAAAAAAGGCCTAATCTGAAGTTCAGATTAGGCCTTTTTATTTTACCAGCAAGTTATAAAACATAACTTGTTGTTCAACTACAATTACTTGATGCTTTCGTAATAATCCATCAGGATCTGAGCAACTTCAGGGCGTGAAAATTCTTTTGGCGGCGCAATACCGTTACCCAGCATTTCACGAACTTTAGTGCCGGAAAGCAGAACAAAGTCTTCTTTGGTATGATCTGGCGCTTCACACATCATGATCACTTTATCTAATTTCTTAGAATAAGCCGTATGGTCAGCCTTAAAGATTTCAATGTCTAATGCACCTTCTGGTACATCATTATCAAAAATAGTCTGCGCATCAAATGCACCATAATGATCACCAACACCTGCATGGTCACGACCAATGATAAAGTGAGTTGCACCCATATTTTGACGGAAAACAGCGTGCAATACACCTTCACGTGGACCGGCATATAACATATCAAATCCATAACCAGTGACCATTGCACTGTTTTTAGGGAAATATAGCTCAACCATCTTACGAATTGCAGCATCACGAACCGGCGCAGGAATGTCACCTGGCTTTAATTTGCCTAACAGCATGTGAATGACCAGGCCATCACAACCTAAACGTTCCATTGCCATGTGACACAGTTCTTCGTGTGCAAGGTGCATAGGATTACGGGTCTGGAAAGCAACAATTTTCTTCCAGCCGCGTTCAGCAATTTCATTACGAATTTCAACCGCTGTACGGAAAGTATCCGGAAATTCACTCTGGAAGTATGAGAAATTAAGAACCTGAATAGGGCCAGACAGACAAACTTTACCTTGTTCAACAAAAGCATCAACACCAGGGTGAGCTTCTGCATCGCTTGG
>DAOVUK010000400.1 GCA_030632625.1 Gammaproteobacteria bacterium | reverse complement strand
GTTTCATCATCTTCAACAGAATGGTGTACACGGTGCATATCGGGGGTGACAATAAACCAACGTAAAAAACTGTCCAAAGATTTTGGCAAGCCCACATTACTATGATTAAACATGGCCAGGGCATTCAGTATCACTTCAAAGATAACCACCGCTACAACCGGGGCACCCAAAACAATAATAGTGGCAAATTTAATGAGCATGGAGAGGATGATTTCCAGGGTGTGAAATCGAGCACCAGTCGTTACATCATAATCCAGGTCAGCATGGTGAACCCGATGCAGACGCCATAACAAAGGTACAGCGTGAACCATGATATGTTGCAGATAAATTATAAAATCCATAGCAACGACAGTAATAATGACTGCTAATAGAAAGGGTAATTCATAATAGTTAAGTAAGCCCCAGCCATGCGTGTGTGCAAAGGCAGCAACCCCTACAGCTGCTGCAGGAAATAGCAGGCGCAGTACAAGACTATTAAAAAAGACCAGTCCCAGATTATTCAGCCAGCGAACTGTTTTAGACACCGTTAATACTCGTCTTGGTGCAATCATTTCCCATATTGCCATCACTGCAAACACACCAAAAAAGAAGCTCAGGCGTATAGTCACTTCGTTTTCTATAATAAATTCATTAAATGTCATTGTTATTCCAGTAAGAGTTATTCCGGTAAGAGTTGTTTCAGTAATTGATAGCCAGTAATTTCAGGAAAGTAAGGCAACGGATTTAACCTGAGCAAAAACCTGTTTTCCCGGCTCCAGTGCGAGTATTGAGGCTGATTTTCTGGTGATACGGGCGAGTAGGGGAACGCCCTGAATTAATAAACGCACCATCACTTGTGCCGTGCCTTCCGGGGTCATTTCTTCGACAGTTGCAGGGAAGATATTAAGAATGCTGGTATGGGACTGGTGCTCTAAAGTCAGGCTGACATCACGGGCAATGACTCGCAGTCTGACTTTATGATTGACCGGCAGGTCTTTATGAGCGACGCTGAAGCGGCCCCCGGGGAAATCAAGATAAGTCAGATTGAACTCATTATCATGTCCTGCCACAGTGGCATGGATCAGAGCGGCGGCTTTATCACCATGGGCAAGCGGCAGATCCAGACGGGTTAACATATTATCCAGTTCCCCCGAAGCTTTGAGCTTACCATCTTCAAGTAGAATCAGATGATCGGCAAGACGAGCGACTTCACCTGGAGCATGACTGACATACAGTACAGGTATCTTCAGTTCATCATGCAGGGATTCAAGATAGGGCATGATTTCCTGTTTACGTTTGAGATCCAGGGCGGATAAAGGCTCATCCATTAATAGTATTCTGGGGCTGGTTGCTAAAGCTCTGGCAATAGCCACACGCTGGCGTTCGCCGCCGGAAAGCTGCTCAGTGCTGCGCTCCAGCAGATGACTGATGCCGAGTAAATCGATTGCCCGTTCAAGTGATACTTTACAATCATTTTGCGGCACACGTTTAAGACCATATTCAAGATTACGGCGCACATTGAGATGTGCAAACAGACTGGCTTCCTGAAAAACATAGCCCAGAGAACGTTTCTCTGGTGGTATAAAAAATGCCCCGTCCTGCCATAAGCTGTGGCCAACCCGTAAGTAAGCATCCTGACTGTATTCAAGTCCGGCAATGGCTCTGAGCAGGGTGGTTTTACCACAGCCTGAATCACCATAGATTGCTGTGACACCATGGTCAGGAATGCTCAGTTCAACGTCGAGAGTAAAATCGTGGCGTTTGATTTTAAAGCGTGCTTCTATGGTCATTGTGTTCTACTCTATCTAATCCTGCTTAGGGCGATACTAAAGAAAAGCGGCGATTAAGTGCATAAACACTGATCAGCATCAGAAATGAAAGGATTAACAGGCCGCCTGATAACCAGTGTGCCTGACTGTATTCAAGTATTTCAACGTGATCATAAATAGCAATGGATAACACCTGAGTCTGGCCGGGAATATTGCCGCCAATCATCAGAACCACTCCGAACTCACCAATGGTATGAGCAAAGCCAAGTACAGATGCAGTCAGAAAACCCGGTCGGGCAAGGGGCACAGCAACGCTGAAAAAACGATCCAGTGGTGATGCCCCTAATGTGGCTGCTACTTCCATTGGACGATTGCCGATGGCATTGAAGGCACTTTGCAGTGGCTGTACAACAAATGGCATGGAGTAGAACACAGAACCGATGACCAGACCGGTAAAGGTAAAAGCCAGTGGTTGTCCTCCCAGAGATTGCATGAGTCCGCCGATGGGGCCATTGGGACCCAGGGCAATCAGCAAATAAAAACCCAGTACCGTTGGGGGTAAAACCAGAGGCAGGGCAATGACCGCTTCTATGAGAAATTTAAAGCGCCAGCGTGAACGGGCTAACCACCATGCAAGAGGTGTACCTATCAAGAGTAAAATAAGCGTCGTTAAAGCCGCTAGTTTTAAGGTGATCAGTAGTGCGGTCAGATCTGAATCAGTGAGCATGGCTTTCTTCTGAATCAGTTGTAGAAGGTGTTTCAGAGCTGATGCTATAACCAAAACTCTGGATAATAGCACGTGCTTCACTGCTTTTTACAAAAGTATAAAAATCACGTGTTGACTCATTATCTTTGAGCAGCACGGCCTGTTGTTTAATCGGTGTATAAAATGTTTCCGGGATTTCCCAGAATGAACCCTCAATGGGGTGACCTGCTCGTTTAATCTGGGAATATGCAACCAGCCCCAATTGCGCATTACCGCTTTTAACAAATTGCAGCGTCTGGCCTATGTTTTCGCCACGAACCATACGGCCATGTAGAGCATCCCAAAGTTCCAGTTTATGTAAAAGCTCCTGAGCGGCCCTGCCATAAGGGGCCAGTTTTGGATTGGCAATGGCCAGATAACGGTACTGCTTTTCTCTGAGCACCTTTCCCTGCGAGTCGATATAGTCTGTTTTTGGACTCCATAAAACGAGCTTGCCGATGGCATAGGTGAAACGAGTGTCTGCAACGGCAATGTTTTGTTTATCTAATAATTCTGCTCTTTTGATATCCCCTGAAAAAAAAACATCAAATGGTGCACCATGTATTATTTGCGCATAGAGTTTTCCGGTAGAACCGGATATAACGGTTACTTTATGAGTTGTTTTTTTCTCAAAGTGCTGAGCAAGGGTTTTAAGTGTTTCACTGAAGTTGCTTGCTGTGGCAATACGAATTTCACTGGCCATTATAGAACCTGAAGTGCCGATGAATACACCAAAAACAAATAAACAAAGTACATGGCAATAAAGAGTGCTCTGAGTACCGGGTTTTATGTTTTTCATAAGAACTTTTTTCATAAAAACTAAGGCATGTTTTTTCATCAGGTGCTTATAAATCCAGAGGATTGTCCGGATCAATATTATCCATGAATGGCATATGACGATCTTTATGAGTCAGCTGATAGATCAGACCCATCCAGTTGCCGATCACCTCAACAGCTGTATCGTGCCAGGTAATATCAATATTCTGACTGACCAGTGCTTCAGGAAACTCGGGAATATCGCCGCCTTGCTGAAGAGCCTGGTCACACCGGAATCGATATTCATTTAAAATGGCTTTTTCAAAAGTGCCCAGATAATGTTCAGGGAAGGGGGGATATTGTTCAAGTTTTCCCTGATAATACTGCATCACTTCGCGTTTGTATTCTTTGAGTAATGAAATG
>DAOVUK010000245.1 GCA_030632625.1 Gammaproteobacteria bacterium | reverse complement strand
CCCTGTAAAAACTGCTGGGCATTATTTTCCAGTAAACCCAGAAGTTCAGCCAGTTTCTTTAATTGTGCAGCCAGCGCTTTTGCCTGCTCAAGATCACTGTCTTTGAGACGATTCAATTCATGACTCATATCAAATAAGACTGAAATTGCCATGGGTGTATTGAAATCATCATCCATCGCCTGGAAAAAACGCTGCGCATAACTGCTCTGTTCATCAATAGCCGCTTCATCCTCAAAATCAAGATCCAGCAGTGCCTGATACAAGGTGGTCAGAGACGCTTTTGCCTTATCCAGATTTTCATCGGAATAATTTAATGGACTCATATAATGACTATTCAGAATAAAATAACGAATGACTTCCGCTGCATAAGTTTTGAGTACATCACGAATAATGAAAAAATTACCCAGTGATTTGGACATTTTTTCATCATCGACCCGCACGAAACCATTGTGAATCCAGTAATTAACAAATTTATGACCCGTGCAGCCCTCAGACTGTGCGATTTCATTTTCATGATGAGGAAATTTCAAATCCAGACCTCCGCCATGAATATCAAAGTGATCACCCAGACAGCTCACCGACATGGCAGAACATTCAATATGCCAGCCCGGGCGTCCTTTACCCCAGGGAGAATCCCAGCTGGGTTCATCCGGCTTGGCCATTTTCCACAAAACAAAATCCATAGGATCACGTTTAGCCTGTTCAACTTCAACCCGACTGCCTGACTGCAGCTCATCCAGATTTTTTTTCGCTAATTGGCCATAAGTTTTAAACTGACTGACCTGATAATAAACATCACCATTATCCGCATGATAGGCCATATCTTTGTCAATGAGGGTCTGAATCATTTTTAAAATCTCATCCATATGCTCAGTGGCACGAGGCTCAAGATCAGGGCGTTTAACCCCTAGAGCATCGGCATCTTCATGCATGGCTGCAATAAAACGATTGGTCAGTGTCCAGATATCTTCACCATTTTCTATGGCACGAGCAATGATCTTGTCATCAATATCGGTAATATTGCGCACATAAGTAACATTTTCAGGGCCGTAAATTTTGCGCAGATAGCGAGTGATCACATCAAACACCACCAGAACTCTCGCATGACCAATATGACAAAAATCATAAACCGTCATACCGCAGACATACATATTGACTTTACCTGGATGAATCGGGGTAAACAGTTCTTTTTTGCCGCTTAATGTGTTTTGAATATGTAACATTTATTCTTTTCCCGTCGAAAGTTTTCCTGCCTTAGCCCATGAGTCTCTCAGACTGACGGTACGATTAAACACCAGTTTGTCATTCGTTGTATCAGGATCAGCGGTAAAATAACCTTCCCGTTCAAACTGGAAGGAATCACCTGCTTTAGTATCTGCCAATGATATTTCAGCTCGGGCATCATTCATCACTGTTATTGAGTCCGGATTTAAGAAATCCAGAAAATGACTGTCTTCATCTTCGTGATTTCTGGCCGCACTGTCCGGATTTTCTTCGCTAAACAGACGATCATAGATGCGTACCTCAGCCGGTACACTATATTGTTCAGAAACCCAGTGTACAACACCTTTTACCTTACGCCCTTCCGGTCTTTTTCCTAACGTATCGGCATCATGAGTACAGCGTAATTCAATGACTTCACCCTGCTCATTTTTAATCATTTCATTGCATTTAATCACATAAGAATTTCTTAAACGAACTTCTTTATCAACCGTCAGACGTTTATATTTAGGCGGCGGCACCTCTTCAAAGTCACTGCGATCAATATAAATCACCCGGGTCATTTTCAGAATACGTCGCCCCATAGAATCATCTTTGGGATGCCGCAGTGCTGACAAATCTTCCACATGCTCATCAGCCCAGCTCTCAATAGTCACTTTAAGAGGCTTAATGACACACATGGCTCTGGGTGCTGAATGCTCCAGATCTTCACGGATACAGAATTCCAGGGTGCCCATATCAACCACACCATCAACTTTAGTGACACCAATACGCTCACTGAAGTCACGGATGGAGGCCGGGGTATAACCACGACGCCTTAAACCGGAAATAGTCGGCATTCTGGGATCATCCCAGCCCAGAACGTGATTTTCATCGACCAGCTGTTTTAATTTACGCTTACTGGTGATGGTGTAATTCAGATTTAGTCGGGCAAATTCAATCTGTTGAGGATGGCATGGCGTTTGTAACTGATCTAAAACCCAGTCATACAATGGCCGGTGGTCTTCAAATTCCAGAGTGCATAATGAATGCGTAATGCCTTCAATGGCATCTGAAAGACAATGAGTATAATCATACATGGGATAAATACACCACTCATTCCCTGTTTGATGATGTTCGATTTTACGGATCCGGTAAATAATGGGATCACGCATATTAATATTAGGCGCAGCCATATCTATCCTGGCGCGCAGCACTTTGGCACCTTCATCAAACTCACCCTGCTTCATGCGGGCAAATAAATCCAGATTTTCTTCCATCGTCTGATCACGATACGGGCTGTCTTTGCCCGGTTTTGTTAAAGAGCCTCGATATTCTCTGGCTTCATCCGCAGATAAGGAACAGACATAGGCTTTGCCTGATTTGATCAGCTCAATGGCGTAGTGATATAACTGGTCAAAATAAGCGGATGCATATTTAGGTTCACCGACCCACTTATAACCAAGCCAGGAAACATCTTCCTTAATAGAATCAATATATTCCATGTCTTCTTTTTCCGGATTGGTATCATCAAAACGCAAATTACAGTCGCCATGATAATCCTCGGCCAGACCAAAGTTCAGACAAATCGATTTAGCATGGCCAATGTGCAGATAACCATTAGGCTCGGGTGGAAAACGGGTAACTACCTTGCCATCATTTTTATTGTTACTGATATCTTCATCAATAATATGACGAATAAAATTGCTGGCAGGTTTTTTCTCTGTATCGCTCATTTTTTATAGCTCATCTTTAATAGTCTGAGGTCAAAGAACCAGAGTTCTTATCTAAATTTGTTGAATCCAGTGATTTTAATGAATTAATAGACAAAAATAAATCATTAACCCTTTAATCATGCCGTTAAAACCGTTATATTGTCAAAAACCTCGAGTTCTGTACTTTTTTTGTCCAGAAACCGGGATAAATAGAATTAATTAAGGTATCAACAATAATTAAGGTTCAATGATGACAAGATTTAAATTTTTAGCTCTTAGTGTTTTTTTACTCAGCTTCAGCCTGCTCAGCTTTGCTGTTGAGCCTGTTAAAATTAAAATGGTGACCAATAAAGGTGACATCTATCTGGAGCTTTATCCGGATAAAGCACCGGACACTGTGAAAAACTTTATCCATTATGCTGATAATAACTTCTATAACAAAACGATATTTCACCGGGTAATCGATGGCTTTATGATCCAGGGCGGCGGTTACACCAATGCTCAGGATAGAAAAAAAGCTTTAAGCCCCGTCAAAAATGAAGCAGATAATGGTCTGAAAAATGACCGCGGCACTCTTGCTATGGCCAGAACACGCGATCCTCATTCTGCCACTACTCAGTTTTTCATTAATCTGAAAAATAACGATTTTTTAAATTTCACCCGTAAAACAATGAATGGCTGGGGTTATACTGTTTTTGGTAAAGTCACCAAAGGTATGGATGTAGTGGATAAGATTGCCAAAGTGAAAATCACTCAAACCGCAGGGCAGCCGAGTATTCCAGTTGACCCTGTTTATATTGAAGATGTGGATGTCATTCAGTAAGACACAGCACCTGAAGGAAGAAGAGCAGCCCTTGATTTTTCAGCTTTCACCCTTATCTTTCAGGCTAAACATTTATCAACAAAAAATGACAAAAATTTAACGCCTGCTATGGGGTTTAAAAAAGGTTTATAAATACTATGATAACAATGCAAACAAACTACGGCACAATTTCCATAGAGCTCAATACTGAAAAAGCACCTGAAACCTGTGCCAACTTTGAACAATATGTTAAAGAGGGTTTTTATGATGGTACTATCTTCCATCGCGTCATTGACGGCTTTATGATTCAGGGCGGCGGCATGGAACCCGGCATGAATGAAAAAGAAACCCGTGGCAACATTAAGAATGAAGCCGCCAACGGCCTGGCTAATGATCTCGGCACACTGGCTATGGCACGAACACCTGATCCTCATTCTGCTTCTTCACAATTTTTTATCAATCTTAAAGACAATTCATTTTTAAACTACCGCAATGAGTCAGCAGATGGCTGGGGTTATTGCGTGTTTGCTAAGGTGACTGATGGTATGGATGTTGTGGATGCCATCAAAGCGGTTAAAACTGGTAATTCAGGCCACCATTCTGATGTCCCCGTTGAAGATGTTGTGATCGAAAAAGTCAGCATCGATTAATACTTTCTTTATCCGTTTTCTGCTGTTGCTTTTAAACATAATTAAGCAAAAGTAGAAAACAGGTAAATACGTATCAATGAAACAGCTCTTTATTTCTGATCTGCATCTGGATCCTTCACGGCCTGATATTCAGGCATGTTTTGATCAGTTTATTAATTCCTGCCTAATTTCTAACACCAGCAAGAACGACCATGATAACAAAATTGATTCCCTTTTTATTTTAGGTGATCTGTTTGAAGTCTGGATAGGTGATGATGCATCCATCCCCGTTTATCAACAGCCCATCTCCCAGTTAAAGCAATTATCCGATATTGGAATTGCTGTTTATGTCATGCATGGCAATCGGGATTTTCTTATGGGCGCTGATTTTGAACAGGCCAGCGGCTGCAGGCTGATCCCGGATCTTTACCATCTGCAAACCGGCAGCAAAAAAAACAGCCCGGCAATATTACTCTCACACGGCGATATTTTTTGCAGTGATGATAAGGAATATATGAAATTTCGACAAATGGTTCGTGAGCCGCTCTGGCAAGCAGAGTTTCTTGCTAAATCCATTACTGAACGATTCAATATTGCTCAGGCAATGAGACAGCAAAGTAAACAGCGTGGTCAGCAACTACACACTCAAGAGAAAGCATCTGAGATCACCGATGTGAACCAGAAAACGGTGGAACAAATCATGTCGGCACATCAGCTCAACACATTAATTCACGGTCACACTCATCGCCCTGCTGTTCAAGAATTCACTATCGACAAACAAGCCGTCAAACGAATTGTATTACCCGACTGGAAGCCAGATGCCAAGGTATTTGAAATCAACCTACCATAAAGAAAGTATTAACAACTAAACTCATGTCGATGGTTTATCCATACATTCTGCCAGCATCTGCTGCATTTTTTCCAGGCCCAGGTTTTGACAATAGTCGATATTACGCGCTGGAATTAATTCCGGTTCAGGATAACTTTGCAGGGCTTTTTCCAAACTCTGTTCTCGAATAATATGCAGGGTTGGGTAAGGAGAACGATTGGTGTAGTTAGCAGGATCATCATCACTGCAATCAGCGAAACAGTAATCAGGATGGAAACTGGCTAATTGATAAACTCCCTCATAACCCTGTTTAATGAGCAATTGGCTGGCTATATTCAGAAAATCCAGATAATCATTAAAATCCTGAGCAATTTCTGCAAGGATAAAAAGAGTTGTTTCAATCTCTGGATTTTTATCCAGCCGTTCACATTCTAAAACCAGATTTTCTAATGCCTGACTTAATTCCAGTGACTCATCTACAGTAAAGCGAATACTGTCTTTATCCCGTT
>DAOVUK010000490.1 GCA_030632625.1 Gammaproteobacteria bacterium | reverse complement strand
GGGTAATACTTTGTGTAACAAGGGGATCAGGGAAGCCGGACAGCGGATTGAACTGCTTAACGAACTAATGGCATTCTGACCCAATGTACGCCCACCGCATAGCTAAGGTTCTTTTCATGGCAGGTCTCCGGGCTTATGAAGGACAGGTGAATTTAGAAAATCACTTTGTGAGCAATAGTTCCTTCCCATATGCATCAGTATTAAGATACCTTCATACAGTGGCTTTACTATCGTACAATCAATTACCGTTGCGGGGGCAGCGTTGAACTTTAATCAACTTCCCAGTTTTATCTCTTATAAAAAAGAGCTAAAACACCACAAAAATTTCGCACATTTTAGGTATTAGCAAAATAACTGTCAAGTGATTTTCTGCCGTTCTGCAAAAAAACAATATAAAAACAACATAAAGAAGGTTTGTTAACTACCTGTTTTTATTTCTATTTGTTATATTAGAAAGTTTCTATTTAAAAAAAAGCAAAACGGCAACTTTTCTCTTTTCACCGGTGAGAATATTAAAGGTACGTGATGCCGCCCCGGTATCCATGAAATCAATAGAAAGCTTGTTTTTTGCAATATACTGCAAAATTGATTTGTCAGGGAATCGGGAGCTTTTACCAGTACCAATCAGAAAAATATCAGCATCCTGCTCAAGCAGTTGTTTAATGTGACTTTCACCAAAGTCAGCAAAAGCAGATGGAAAGCTGCCGGAGTCAATTAGCTCTCTATAAACCAGTGTTGTTGAAGTGATTTCAAGCAAATTATCGGCGACAGATGAATTTGAGTGAATATTTTTATTGGGTTTGATGAGTTTTGCACTGTGTTCATCATAGGAATGAAATGAATAGGAATTTTCTATGTTTTCCAGCTGTAACATAACGATGTCCTTTTTGAACTATGAGCCTTTAGTGAAAAGTGAGAAGTGATAAAAAGTAACTTCAGGGTTATTATGATAAAAAACCAGCTTAAAATCTCTAATTTTTGCTGCTTTAGCCTTAAAGTTGAAAAAAATCACTAAAAAGTGCTTTTAGTGATTGACAGAGACCCTCAGGCTAAGTAGTTTACAATGTTTTAATATTAAAACCTGAACTTGTTTTTAATTTTTTAATAATGGGCAGTCAGGTGTTTGACGAGGCGATATTTTGAACGACGATTTTCAGCGGATTAAACGTTTACCCCCCTATGTTTTCAATATTGTGAATGGCTTGAAAGCAAAGGCGCGATCCCGTGGTGAAGATATTATTGATTTTGGTATGGGGAATCCGGATCAGCCGACACCTAAACACATTGTTGATAAAATGGTGGAAGCAACGCAGCGCAACGATACCCATCGTTATTCCATGTCTCGTGGTATACCCAAGCTGCGTAAGGCCATCTGTAACTGGTATAAACGCAGTTATGATGTTGATCTAAACCCGGAAACAGAAGCCATTGTCACCATTGGTTCTAAAGAAGGTCTGGCACATCTTGCTCTGGCAACTGTCGGCCCCGGTGATGCTGTTCTGGTGCCTAATCCATCCTATCCTATTCATCCTTATGGTTTTGTTATTGCCGGGGCAGATATTCGCCATGTGCCTATGACACCGGATGTTGATTTTTTTGCTGAATTAGAAAAGGCAATAAAAGACTCATGGCCAAAACCCAAAATGCTGGTGCTGAATTTTCCGGGAAACCCGACCACACAATGTGTTGAACTGGATTTCTTTGAAAAAGTAGTAAAGATTGCCCGGGAGCATGGTATCTGGGTGGTGCATGATATCGCCTATGCTGAAATTGTTTTTGATGGCTATAAAGCACCTTCAATATTACAGATACCTGGTGCCAAAGATATTGCTGTCGAATTCTACTCGCTCTCTAAAACCTACAATATGCCGGGCTGGCGAGTTGGTTTTATGTGCGGTAATTCGACCCTGGTTGCCGCGTTGACCAGAATGAAATCCTATCTGGATTACGGTATGTTTACACCGATTCAGGTTGCCGCTATTCAGGCTCTGGATGGCCCGCAGGATTGTGTCAAAGAAATTCGTGATATGTATCAGGCGCGTCGTGATGTTTTATGTGCCGGACTGGATTCAATTGGCTGGGTTGTGGCAAAACCTAAAGCAACTATGTTTGTCTGGGCGCCAATTCCCGCTGAATATAAAGACATGGGCTCTCTGGAATTTTCTAAAAAATTACTCACAGAGGCCAAAGTCGCTGTTTCTCCCGGTATTGGTTTTGGTGAATACGGTGATGATCATGTTCGTTTCAGCCTGATTGAAAATGAACATCGAACCCGTCAGGCAATACGCTGTTTACGGGATATGTTCAAAAAAGACGGTGTCGGTGCCTTTAAGGAATAAGTAATGAAAGTTACATGAAAGTTTTTCTTAATTTCAGGTCAAGCTTTGCTATAATACTTGCGCAAAAAATTGAAATAACTGTGGTTAATAACAGCACAATTAATAACAGCACGATTAATAACAGAATGGAGAATCTATTGGAACCCGTTAAGGTAGGCTTATTAGGCTTAGGTACAGTCGGTGGCGGCACTGTTAATGTTCTGCGACGTAATGCAGAAGAAATTTCACGTCGTGCGGGACGCGGCATTATTGTCAGTCATGCATCGGCGCGTGATATTAATAAACCTCGTATCTGTAAAACAGATGGTATTCAATTAACAGAAAACCCCATT
>DAOVUK010000280.1 GCA_030632625.1 Gammaproteobacteria bacterium | reverse complement strand
GCTCTGGAAGAAGAAGCTAAGTTTGATAAATTATCGGATAAGTTTGCAGCAAAATATGATGTAACGGGGAATGACAAGTTTTTAGATAAAGCCGATATGATGTCGCTTAAAGGTGACCGGCAAAAAGATAAATTTCTTACTAAAGTAGACAAGTTTGCTGCTGATGATGGTGATGAAGTTGAACACCATAATAAAACAATGAAATCAGTGCGTAGCGGCTCAAAAAAATCAGCAAAATATGATGCCAAAAAATCGGCAAAATCAGATGCTAAGGCTGTTGCAAAATCAAACGCTAAGGCTGCTGCAAAATCAAATGCTAAGGCTGTTGCAAAATCAAATGCTAAAGCTGTTGCAAAATCAAGGGCCAAAAAGGATGCCAGAGATAAAGCCAAAAGCAATAATGGCAAGAAAGCTTAATGCTATAATTGTTTTAGTTTAACTGCACTTATAAATTGAACCCGGAGGGAGTATTTATACTCCCTTTTTTAATGTTATTGTTATAACTCCAGGATGTTAATCTTTATGTCTACCCATTTTAAAAAATTGCTGTCAAGTACCTTATTTGCTGTCTCGGTTTCTATTGCATCGCTCAGTTTTGCCGGTTTAGAAGCGGGTGTATCCTATTATCATAAGGGTGATTATAAAAAGGCTGAAGCTGAGCTTTTAAAACAGCTGTCAATAAATCCAGATTCCGCTCATAGTTACTATTATCTTGGACTGACTTATGCTGCCTCAGAAGACTATGCAAAGTCGACAAGCGCGTTTAAAAAAGCACAGGAAATAAATAAAAAATTACCTAATCTTGATTTTAATATAGGGAAAAATTATTACCATCAGGATTCAAATTCTATGGCAGTAACATACTTTAAAAAAGTTGAAAAACAACAATCTCATAATGCCAAAAATCTAATGTATCTCGGCTTAGCCTATCAGGCTGAATCAGAGCACCAGCTAGCCATTGACTCTTTTAAAAAAGCACGTAAGGAAGATAAAGAATTTGCACAGCTGGCAGTATTTAATAGTGCTGTTTCTTACCATCAGACGGGTAACAAAGCCCAGCGGCGTGCTCATCTGGAAGAAGCTGTTAAAATTACTCCCAATAATACGATAGCGGATAATGCCAGAGAAATTCTTGAAGCAATACCAGGAGACAGCTATGGACCGATAGAGCAGAAAACATGGAAGTTCAGCGGCAGTATCGGCTTTGAACATGATGACAATGTGACCGTCGATGAAGTTAATATTAATACCAACAAATCAGATAATGCAGCCATTATCGAGTTTTCAGCTGAAAATCTTATCTATGCTGATGAAACCTATGAAGCTGAAATAGGCTATGATTTTTATCAAAGTCTCTATAACAGCTATAACGATTTTAATTTGCAGAGTCATAGTTTTTATGTGGATGGGACTCGTAAGTACACTGATTTTGACCTGGGACTCAATTATCGTTATAACTTTAATGCGCTGGGTAATAAAAAGTTTTTTGGTTCACATATATTAAGACCCAGTATCTGGTACAGCGTCAATGATATCTGGTTCATCGATGGTTTTTATAGCTATGAGAACAAAAAGTTTTATAAAAACTCGGATCGTGATGCCGACACAAACGGCATCGGATTTACCAATTATGTATTTGTCACTCCTGATGATATGTTCATTGTGGGAGCAGACCTGGAAGATGAGGATACTGATGGTGAAGAATTTGATTATGATGGCTATTCAGTGTACCTTTCCTATGAAAAAACCTTCACTTTTAATGCCAAGGAATTAGTTGTCAGTCTTGGTTATGACTACGAAGATAATGATTATAATAATATCACACCTGAGATTGGTGAAAAACGTCATGATAAACGTAAAGATTATTCCTTTGAAATTGAATATCCTCTGACGGACTTATTCAGTACGGTCTTTTACTATGAGCATATAGACTCGGATTCAAATCTGGAGTCTTCTGATTATACTCAAAATGTCGTTGGACTTAAGCTGGAAGCCAGATATTAAGTTAACCCCTCCTGTTTAGAAATGAGATGATCCGGCTCGTGGCCCGGCCGGCTGAACCCGCTTCTGGTATGTGAAGGCGTTGCTGTGTACAATACGCACTATAAAATGTAAATATTTGATAGTGAGTTATTAGAGCATGCTTTTAGACGTCAGCGATGAAGAGAAAAAGAAGGCAAAATTGCCTCATGATCTTTTTTTAGTTAATCTTATTGGCAATCACATTCTTACCTTTGTGGCCACTCTTGGTTTAGCCACCAGCTGGGCATGGCCGATGCTGACTGTGCCCATTGTCTCTGTGGTGATTCTGGGCATTATTATTCGCAAAGGCACACTGATCCGCAAAAAAGCATCACGTCAGGAGGCATCCTGGTATGTCATGTGTCATTGGCAGATTGCTTTGCGGCGAAGCCTGTTTTTTATCAAAATGATTCTGCTCATCAGTACTATAGCGGCGATAGGCGTTTATGGAATCACTAATCTTGGCTGGATGAAAGAAGCTGTTTTTGCCTTGATTGGCGGTGTGTGCATTTTACCTGTTATGGTGACTACTCTGGTTCTTATCATTATGGAATCTGATGCCCTGCATCAGGCAGGCGAAGGCAAGCTGCCTGACAATATGATTGACTTATATCCTAATCCGGATGCAAAAGTTATTGAAACTATGCAAGCTGATCAGCCTGAGACAGAGAGTTGAAGCCAATGCGGAGTCGGTCACTTTATAGAAAATCAGGCAATAATTATGGTTAATGCTGTTTATCCAGGTACCTTTGATCCCATCACCAATGGCCATATTGATCTGCTTAAGCGGGCTGCAAAAATGTTTGCCCATGTGACGGTCGCTGTTGCCGATAACACCAGCAAACAGCCCTTGTTTACGATTAATGAACGGGTTGCTATGGCCGCCAGTGTACTGGCTGATTTTAACAATGTTTCCGTTGTCGGTTTTGATAATTTACTGGTCGAATTTACCAGAACTAACAATGCCAGTGTTATTCTCAGAGGGTTGCGTGCGGTCTCTGATTTTGAATACGAATTCCAGCTGGCCGGAATGAACAGAAGTCTGGCGCCTGATATTGAAACCATCTTTTTAACCACAGCAGAACAGTACGCCTATCTCTCTTCCAGTCTGGTAAAAGAAGTGGCAAGACTGGACGGGAATATAGCAAAATTTGTTCCACCGCAAGTAATAGCTGAAATTGACCGGAAATTAGGTTAGAATTCCGAGTTATTCGGGGGAATGAGCAAACAATACTGGCTTTCAGACTACTATTTTTTATTGTTAGGGTCTATGGTTAGATTTTTATATATAGAATATTTTATTTCGGAGGTTGCCAATGGCACTGTATATCACTGATGAATGCATTAACTGTGATGTGTGTGAACCTGAATGTCCTAATGAAGCGATTTATATGGGTGAAGAGATTTACGAGATCAATCCTGATCTCTGCACAGAATGTGTCGGTCATTATGATGAACCGCAATGTGTTGAAGTCTGTCCTGTTGACTGTATACCAAAAGATCCTGAACATGAAGAAAATGAAGATCAGCTGATGGTTAAATACAAGAAACTGACCGGCGAATGAGTTCAGGTTTTAGAAAAAAACGCTAAAATTAATTGCCCCTTAACATTAAATTGTTAAGGGGCTTTTTTTTGCCATAACTCTTTTTTGCTATAAATACATAACTAATTTATTGAGGTTTCTATGAAACGAATCATTTTATTGCTGCTGTGTGTGTTCTTCATGCCCGCCAGTGCTGTCAGCAGTAATATTAGCAAAACGGTGTCACCACCCAGGGCGGCCATTGCTACGGCGCATCCAATGGCCACGGAAGCTGGAAAACAAATTTTACTGCAGGGTGGTAATGCTTTTGATGCCGCAGTGGCAATCACTGCGGTTTTAGCGGTTGTTGAACCTTATAGTTCGGGCTTAGGCGGTGGTGGATTCTGGTTAATACATGAGCAAAAGCAAAATAAAACGCTGATGATTGATGGCCGTGAAATGGCGCCTGCACAAGCACATCGTGATATGTATCTGGATAAAAAAGGGGATTATATTGCCGATAGTTCAGTGAATGGTCCGCTTGCGGCGGGTATTCCGGGGACGGTGGCAGCCATGGTGCACTTATCAGAAAAATATGGGCAATTGCCTTTAAAACAGGTACTGCAGCCGGCGATTAAATTCGCTCAGGAAGGTTTTCCAGTCACCGGGCATTATCAGCAAATGGCCCGCTTTCGTCTGCCAGTGCTGCAAAAATATAAAACATCAGCAAAAATATTTCTGCAGAATAATGAAGTGCCTGAGTTGGGATATTTGATAGTCCAGACAGAATTAGCTCAGACCCTGAAACTCATTGCGCAAAGCGGGAATGCAGACTTTTATCAGGGATTAACGGCAGACAGGATGGTACAATCCGTCAGGGCAAAGCATGGTCTCTGGCAATTGAGTGATTTAAAAAACTATTCAATCAAAGAACGTGAAGCCATTAAGTTTCAATATCGGGACATGGAGATAACTTCCGTGCCGCCGCCTTCATCCGGAGGCATTGCTCTGGCAACCATATTGCAGATTCTGCAGAACTTTGATCTTGAATCTCTGGATGAAATAACACAAACGCACCTGATTGTTGAAGCAATGCGCCGCGCATATCGGGACAGATCCGAATTTCTCGGTGACAGTGATTTTACTCCTGTGCCGGCAGGGCGCTTAACCCATGTCCGCTATGCGCAGGGATTGATGCAGAGTATTCGTCTTGACCAGGCGCTGCCCAGCAGCCATTTACCCGGAATAAATTCTGCCAAAGAAACAAAAAGAGAAATAAAATCTGCAGTTGAGAACCGTCAGACTGAAGGTCAGGATACGACTCATTTTTCGGTATTAGATACCCAGGGTAATATGGTGTCTGCAACCATGAGTATAAATTATCCCTTTGGGTCAGGGTTTACTGCCGCAGGTACCGGAGTGCTGTTAAATGATGAAATGGATGATTTTTCTGCCCGACCGGGAACGCCCAATGTGTATGGTTTAGTCGGTGCAGAGGCCAATGCCATCGCTCCGGGAAAACGGCCGTTGTCCAGTATGAGTCCAACCTTTGTAGAAACAAAGAATGGTATCGCATTATTAGGCACGCCGGGAG
>DAOVUK010000234.1 GCA_030632625.1 Gammaproteobacteria bacterium | reverse complement strand
TTACCGGCCTGTTCCTGCCACTCTAACAGGTCACTTTCAACGTTCGGTGTATCAGGAAGACTCCCGCTGAGACTAAAACCACGCATGAGATCAGCCATCGCCTGCTGCTGCATTTCTTCTGAAGGGTAATCTTCAGATAATACGGTTTTTATAATAGCATCCTGGATGAGGTAGCGATCCAGATGATTAGTCACAAAAGGCTCACTGTCTTCTGGAATTATCGCGTTGTTATTTTCAAGATATAAGCCTAATCGGTGCTGCGCAAATTGTTTGCAAGGGTTATCAAAGAACTGCACCAGTTGTTCTGCTGAAATGGTGATGTCTTCATCTGCAGAAAATAACGCTGCCACTTCATGCAGGTTATTGCTGGTCTCACCCGGCTCACTGAGTTTTAACCAGCTGGCATTAAAACTCTGAATGTTGTTTTTTGTATCAGGTTGTTGATTTGCAACCCCCTCAATCCCCCTTCTAAAGCAGGGGGAAGTTAAATAGTTGTCTTTGCTGAAGGCCTGCAGGGGGACTTTAAAGAGTTGTGAACCTTTTTTAGATGAGAGTTTAGATGAAAGTTCAGATGACAGTTGCCAGCCATAGCCTTTTTCTAAATAATTGATCAATTCCTGCAGCACCAGTGAAGGCTCCCGGCTATTGTTGGTTTTGATATCATGGCCCTGATAACTCAGATAGAGTTTATCCCGACAGGAGATCAGTGCTTCAAGAAAAAGATAACGATCATCACCCCGTCTGGAGCGGTCGCCTTTGCGCGGCGGTTCAGTCGCCATTAAATCAAAGCCCATGGGCTGCCGCTGACGGGGAAATTCGCCATCATTCAGTCCCAGCACAGCAATCACTCGAAACGGCACACTGCGCATAGGTACCATAGAGCAGAATGTCACCTGCCCTGCCATAAACTGCCGACCCGGTTCAGGCTGGCTGAAGTGATTGAGTAGAAAATCACGAATCACTGACAGGGGCAGTTTTTTATCATAATGGGCCTGACTGGTATATTCGCCCAGATCGTCAATGGCCTGCTCTATAATCTGTTGAGCATTAGTATCAACAGATAAAGCACTGAACAGACTGTCTTTAGCCTGTAGTAAAAATTGTTTCCAGTCATTGGGGCTGCGTGCAGTCTGTAATTTTGCAGCATAGAACTGTAATTGTTCCAGCAATTCGATATAACGCCCTAACAATAAGGCTTCATCACCTTCAACATCGGGTAACAGCAATTGCTCCTGATATAATGCCGCTTGATCACTCTGGGCAAAGCCTAACAGCAGACGGCTGAGTCCCTGATGCCAGGTGAATTTTTTATTAAAGCAATCACTGCAAAGATCATTTTCCTGCTCAGTCGAGAGTATCTGTTGTTTATGATCAGCATCCAGGCCCCAATGGATTGAGGCATGGTTCACCCAGCGTTCCAGGATAAGCAGATCATCTTCTGAAAACGAAAATTTCTGCTGTACCGCCGGTAAACGCAAATAACCCAAAATCTGACTCACCTGAAAACGACTGTCCGGTAAATCCAGCAAATCAATAAATGCCTGTACCAGTGGTTCTGAATCTTTCAGGGTTCTATCAGCAATTGAACAGGGCAGCGGCGGCACCTGTTCACTCCAGTCGTTCCAGCCATGTGCGAACACGGCATCAACATAGGGGGCATAATCTTCAACATTGGGACACATAACCAGAATGTCTTTCGGGGTCAGGGTCGGATCGTTATTGATCTGAGCTAACAGCCAGTCATGCAGGGCCTGAATTTCACGCAGAGCACTATGAGCTGAAGCCAGAGTAATGCTATTATCGATTTGCGCTTGTGGTGATTGCTGCCCGGTGCTGCGCACATCTCTGAGCTTAAGAATATCAGCCTGAATTTTTTGTAGTACGCTGGCCTGTTCTCCTGTGTCTGAGGATAGCTCATCAGGTGATTCATAGATGGGGATTTCAATGCTGGTGTGTTCCTGCAGAAGGTAGAGGAAATCTTTGCCCTGAGAGCCCAGATTGGATAATAAGGGATTTGTTAATTCCTGAAGCTGTTCTGGCTGAGGCTCTTCTTCTGGTTGAAGCTCTTGTTCCTGTCCTGGCTGAAGCTTTTTTCCTTCTTCTGGCTGAAGCTCTTGCTCCTGTCCCGGCTGAGGCTCTTCTTCTGGCTGAAGCTCCTGCTTCTGTGCAGGATAATCACTGGTTTTTAACCAGCGATAAAACTGTTCTCTGGCATAGGCTTTGTCGGTTTTTAAATCGCCCCAGTATTCAACACAGGGGTTCAGGTGGAAAAAGTGCACCTGTGTGTGCTGACCCAGTTCACTTAAAAATTCCAGCCATAATGGCGGCAGGGTATTGATACCAAAGAGACTGATACGCTCAGGTAAATGGCATTCATTCTGTTTGAGAGCGGCAATGGCCTGTTTAAGTAAATGGATAGGATGCTGCGGATCCTGAGCAACCAGCAATTGCCAGAGCAGGGCCTGCCAGCCGCCTTGTTCCAGGTTCCCCTGTTGCCATTCAAGCAGCCAGTCGGGTCGGAAAATCAGATATTGCTCAAATAAATCAGCTATCTGACAGGCCAGCTGGAAACGCTTGTCTTGTAAACCAGAGTCTTGAAGGTCAGAGCCTTCATCACCTTCATTGACACGCTGCTGTTTTCCCAGCCAGTAATTGCTTGCTTCCCTGCACAGCGGATTATTCACTACGGCATCACTTGCCAGCAGATCATGTATTCGCCAGCTCAGGACTTCACGGCTATAAGTGGATTTTTCCGGCACATTATCCTTGCCCAGAATAGCCCTTATCTGGTTCCAGAAAAACTGCATGGGCAGACTAAAACTCAGGTTCATACTGATACCCCGGCTTTGAGCCAGCTGCAGATTCAGCCAGTGCTGCATCCCCTTGCTTTGCACCAGGATAATTTCTTCGCTGAGTACATTATGACCGGAGCCGGTCTGCATGACCCGATCCAGTAAAAACACCAGGTTTTCCAGTCGATTGGCGGGATAAATATTAATCAAGAAAATTCCTGTTTTGGCCAGTGGTTAACAAGTAGTAACATGCTGCCAACATTATCATTAAATCCAATAGCTGACAATATTTGAGCTTATGATTTAGATATTGCTTGAAAACTGTTCATTTCTCAATAATACTTAAATTAGAAGGATAGGCGTTTAACCATAACGAGAGTGGTTCTGATGAAACAGATAATGCAAAATGAACAAATACGCTTCACAGTCCTGATTTTTCTGTCTTTGATTTTCAGCCTGTTCACGGCCACCTGCACTTTGGCCTCTTCTATGGAGGAACACTATATGCAAAAACGCCAGCACATGGTACGCCTGATTGAACAGGATGTTCATCAAACCAGCAAATACCTTGATACTGAAGCTCTGGACAGCAAAGTATTACAGGCCATTGGCACGGTGCCCCGACATAAATTTGTTATTCCGGAAACCCTCGAAGAAGCTTACCATAATAACCCCCTGCCTATCGGCTATGGGCAAACTATTTCTCAGCCCTATATTGTTGCCATCATGACTGATCTGCTCAAACTGTCTGCCGGTGATACAGTTCTGGAAATTGGTACCGGCTCCGGTTATCAGGCAGCCGTGCTTTCTGAACTGGTTAAGCAGGTTTATAGTATTGAAATTATTGCTCCTTTGGCAGAACAGGCCAGTTTACGTTTTAAAGAGCTGGGTTATACCAATATCAGCACTAAAATTGCCGATGGTTATTATGGCTGGGAAGAACACGCACCTTTTGATGCCATTATTGTGACGGCAGCAGCCAGTCATATTCCTCATGCACTGCTGGAACAATTAAAACCCGGAGGCAGAATGATGATACCGGTCGGCAGCAATTTTATGACCCAGCAATTACTGCTGATCACCAAAGATCCTGATGGACAATTACAAACCCGGCAAATTCTGCCTGTTCGTTTTGTGCCATTAACAGGAAAGCATTAGTTTTAGCGTGATTATGTTTCTATGTTTATAAGTTGTAAGTTGTAAGTTGTAAGTCAAAGGCAGTTCTGTCGCTTTGTGATTGAGGCTATGCACTTTATCTCTTGCTTTAACATAATAACGTATAAACATAAAAACATAGAAACTCTTATTGAAATTCTACCGGATATAGCAAAATAATGCTCAAACCACCCCTATTATCCCTCGGTCTGCTTTCTGCCACAGCACTGGCTTATGAAATTTTATTGATGCGACTATTTTCTATCATTCAATGGCATCATTTTGCCTATATGATCATTTCATTGGCGCTTCTGGGTTATGGCATCAGCGGCACCCTGGTCTCCTTGCTCCAGAATTCATTAAAGCGCTGGTTTCATATCACTTATCCCCTTTTTTTGTTGTTGTTCAGTATCAGCAGTGTCAGTTGTTTTTTAGCGGCGCAAACTATCCCATTTAATCCTGAGGCCATTCTCTGGGACTCACAGCAAATCTGGTATCTGTTGAGTATTTTTTTATTGCTCAGTATTCCTTTTTTGCTAGCTGCCAGCGCTATTTGTCTGGTTTTTCTCTGTTATCCTGAACAAATAGCCAAAATCTATGCGGTGGATCTTCTGGGGGCTGGCTTCGGCAGTATCGGCATAATAATCCTGTTGTTTTATCTATTCCCTCTCACCACATTACTGGTTATTAGTTTAAGCGGATTAATAGCCGCTTTAATTGCGTTATATGAAACCCAGCCGATCCCGATAGAACCTGTTTTAATAAATAAGAAATGGACCAGAACTACCTCTTTTATGATTATTTTAAGTGGACTATTGCTCATCTCAACGGCTCAGCACTGGCCGTTGAAAATTTCGCCCTATAAGGATGAAGCCAAAACCTTAAATATCACTGGCACCCGAATTATTGAGCAGCGATCCAGTCCGCTGGGATTATTGAGCATTGTAGAAAGTCTGCAGATCCCTTTTCGCCATGCACCCGGACTCAGTTTGTATAATAGTCAGGAGCCGCCTGAGCAGCTTGGACTTTTTAGTGATGCCGCTAATATGACGGCAATTACCCGTTTTCCTGATACTCTGGAAAAGCTGTCTTATCTGGATCAGCTGAGCTCAGCCCTGCCCTATCATTTGAACAATATTGAGCAGCTTTTGATTGTCGGAGCCGGCGGCGGCAGTGATATCCTGCAGGCGATGTTTCACCAGACCGATCAGATTGACGCAGTTGAGCTGAACCCGCAAATCATTGACGTGCTCAGCAATCAGTTTGCACAATACAGCGGCAATATTTATCTGCAGGATAATGTTAAGGTCTATTCCGGCGATATTCGGGGTTTTCTCAGCAATTTACAAGAGAATAAGAAAGGCCAGTATGATTTAATTCAAATTTCCCTGATGGATTCATTTAATGCGTCTGCCAGCGGTTTATATGCATTAAATGAGAGCTATTTGTATACACTTGAAGCATTACAGCTTTATTTACAACAGTTAAATCAGGATGGTTATCTGGCTATCAGCCGCTGGGTAAAAACACCACCGCGTGATGCCATAAAAATGTTTGCCACTGCCATACATGCGTTAGAACACGTTTCGCTTAAAGACAGTTCTATAAAAACTCATTCAGTTAAGGATGCTAGCCGGCATCTTATTCTTATCCGCAGCTGGCAAACATCGACATTATTAGTTAAAAAAAATCCTTTTACTGCAGCAGAAATTAATCATCTCAAACAATTTTGTCAGACTCGTGGTTTTGATGTCGCCTGGTATCCAGGAATCAAGGCAGGTGAAGCCAATCAGTTTAATCGTTTTCGAGAGGCTTATTTTTATCAGGCCGCCATGGCATTACTCAGCCAGTCAGAAAACCAGACGAAGGAGCAGTTTTTGCAGAACTATAAATATGATG
>DAOVUK010000367.1 GCA_030632625.1 Gammaproteobacteria bacterium | reverse complement strand
CATGATACCAATGGGGCCGGCACCGGTGATCAGTACATCTTCTCCGACCATATTAAATGAAAGTGCGGTGTGGACTGCATTGCCATAGGGGTCAAAACAGGCCAGAACTTCTGTCGGAATTTTGCAATTAGGCCGGTAGATATTTTTTGCCGGAATTGATAAATACTCAGCAAAACAACCCGTGCGATTAACGCCGATACCAATGGTATTAGGGCAAAGATGGCGCCTGCCTGCCAGACAATTTCGACAACGTTCACAGACAATATGTCCTTCACCGGAAACAATATCACCAATTGATAATTCGTTGACATTAGCCCCGAGTTCAACAATCTCACCTGCAAATTCATGGCCAATGGTCATAGGGACGGGAATGGTTTTTTGTGCCCAGGCATCCCAGTTATAAATATGTACATCGGTTCCGCAAATGGCCGTTTTTTGTATTTTGACTAAAACATCATTATTAGCAACTTCAGGCAGTGATACTTCTTCCAGCCACAGTCCTTCTTTTGCATGCTTTTTTACTAAAGCTTTCATTGTTTTCATGACTATACTCTGCTTGGAACAGTTACCAAAAAAGTAATGTATTTATTTGTTATAATTGAGCACAAATTTTTTACTTCAATCAATATAAACTGTTAATGATGGATATATGAGGTCGATATCAGTAATGGGCAAGCCTCGTTTTTCTGGTGAATAACGACTGTATTTTGATAATTCATCAGGATCAATATAACCCGTGATCTGATCCAGTTCTGACAAACGGATCCCCTGTTTTACAAGATACATGATATAGGTATACGTTAAAGCTTCAGAAGTCACTTTTTGCATATTTATTAAACCTGCATCCACCGAGGCATAAACAAGAATTGCTTTGAGTGTTTCTATTGATACGGCCTGTTTATTATTCCAGGCCGGACATGGCTCAACATCTTCGAACAATGATTTTAAGGCTGGATTAAGAAATAAGCTGCGAGGACTTGTACCAGGCACATTGAGAGTTTCCTGGACAAAATTAAAGTCTTCACTTTTAAGTCTGCTAATTTCTTCAAGCGTCAAACCACTCATCAACAAGGAGATAAGTTGTCTGGATCTAATATCAGAGTCTTTAAGCAGCTGATCCAGTATTTTAACACTAAGCTCCTCATATAAAGGGTGCTCAAGTGAATGACTATTATCATGTTGTAAGGATTGAGATATTTCCTGAGCGATGGGTTCATGTATTTGCTGAATATTATTAATTAAGCCTGGAGTGGCATCACTGATATTGATACCCGCAATAGAAACTGAGGCCTGGCGGCTTTCTTTGTGTAGAAGAAATTCCACAATCCAGACAAAAAACAGTCCCAAAAAAATTGAACCGATAATAGCAATAATGGCATCTCTGCTATAATCCGGGCTAATAGGTTCCTGAGGTAAAAAAGCCCGTTCAATCACTTTAACCTGTGGAAATTTTTCTGTTTGTTTTGCTTCAATTTGAACCAGCCTTTCCCGGGTTGTGCGCTGCAGCAGTTCAAGTCCTTCCAGATCACTGAGTAACGATTCATGCTCAGCGAACCTTGAACTAAATTCTGTTGCCTGCTGCTTATGATCTTCAAGTTGTTTTTTTATTTCTTGTAAGGATTGTTGTGCTGCTGCAAAATTCTGTTCAGCTTCACTTAAGACAATAGTTTGGCCAAAATTTCGTTTTGTTTGAATTTCTTTTTTGAGATCATGAATTTGCTTTGGAAGTACATTTAATTTAGGTTGTAATGCCAGATAGCTTCGAGTGTATTTACGATCGAATTCAGCTAGCTGCTCCTGTAGTTCCTGCAAACGCAGTTCCAGAACACGCATGCCCCGTTTATCTTCACTGAGTACAACCATTTTGCCTTCAGCAATAGACTTATTCACTGAATCAAGCACAGCTTTTGCTTTAACTGCTGCTTCACTGGCATCATTAAAAGACTTATTTAATCCTTTAAATCGTGCCAGCGACTGGTTTTCAAATATATTCCCTCGATCCAACGAGGTAATATTATTAATTCTTCGAAAATGCTCCAGCTCACTTCTTTTAATTAAGATCTTATCTTCCAGGCCAGTGAGTTCTTCTCGCAGAGCGTCTAATGTTAAGCCTGTTGTTTGTCTGATTTCTTCAGCTCTTCTTTCCAGGTAGACATCAATCCAGGTATTAATAAGAGGGGCAAATAATTCTGGCTGATAACCGGTTGCAGCCAATTCAACCAGATTCGTTTCAGGTACTGTCTGTACACTCAATAAACGTTGAATTTCAGAAATTGTTAATTTTATTGAGTGTGACTGATTGCTGGTTTTTCCCTGACTCTGCTGTAATCGTGTCAGGGTTTCAGCTAATAATTCTTGTCCGGTAAGAATTTGCCTTTGTATGGCAACATGCTGAATATCGGCTTCATTACTTTGTTGATCGATAGCTGTTTGAGCAACTGTCAATAAGGTTGCATAGCTTCTATAGAGTGCAGGGCGGCTATAGACATAGCCCAGACTAAGAAGTGAGCTGATTAAAAAAACAATGGTAAAAACAAATAATCTTGGCGATTTATACCATGGCCTGGATTGAGGTTCTACCCGGTTAAAATTCGGCGGATTGGGAAGAATTTCAATTTGAGCAAAGGAATTATCCATATTCTAAACTCTCGGTTTTATTCAGTTAGTCTAAGTTTATTCATACATACTCATTTATACCACTAAAAATATAATAAATGTAGTTCATTAAACTTTCAAGACTATTACTGAAATAGCGGTTTGTGTAGCAGAATAAACATTTAGTTGAAAAATAGTTGTTTTTTTTATCGGGCGTTAAATTTTGATATGCAGTTCACAGTACATTAACTGAATTTGCGAGCGATAGCCGGGAATTTTTTCTGCTGTTTTGCTGTAATAATCATACGCTAAAGAGTTTCTGTTAAAAATAGGGGGCTTTGTGTGTGTCTTTGCTGTAATTCTGCTACTATTTTATAAAAGCAACAATTTTTTAACGTTAGTATATGTTTGATTCTATAGCTGATGGAGATAATATGTCTGCTGGAGACTTTTCATCAATAAACGCTGAAGGCTCTTCGTTAATAAAAGCTGAAGGCTCTCTACCTGCTGAAGGCTCTCTACCTGCTGAAGGCTCTGTATCTGCTGAAGGCTCTATACCTGCTGAGGGCTCTAAAAAAGAAATTGAAAGCCTGAAGGTATCAGCAAAGTCGATACTTAAACATGAGATAACAAGTCTGCAGGTTATTCCTCCTGTTGCTGTCAAGTTGCTTAAGCTGACCAATGATGAATCATCATCATTTGCTGACTTATCCTTCATTATAGAGACAGAGCCTTCTTTATCTCTTGAAGTTTTACGGCTGGTCAATTCGGCTTTTTATAACTATTCCCATAAAATTGTGTCTATTAAGCGGGCGGTGACTTTGCTGGGGTTTTCTGCCATTCGTCAAATTGCCCTGAATCTCCTGTTCTTCAAAAAAATGATCAAACCTCATGGCAAGCATGAATTTAATCAGATTTTCTTCTGGCAGCACTGTCTCTTTGTCGCCACTTTGAGCAGAATTATTGCCCGGGAAATGAATCACCCTGAGCCTGATATGGTTTATGCGGCGGGCTTACTGCATGATATTGGAAAAATTGTACTGGAAAGTTATGGCGAGCTTACTTATAGTGATTTTATGAGTTCATTTGAAAAAAGTGAGCGTTCCTCCAGAGATAACGAGCAAAGTTTCTTTGGTATTAATCATGCTGAAATTGGTGCTGTATTTTGTCAAACCTGTGACTTACCTGACAGTATTATCAATGTTGTCTTAAATCATCATCGTTGTTTTGATACGCCTTTGATTGATGCTCAGACAAAACAGGATATTGCAATTGTTTCTTATGCCAATTTCATTGCCTGGCTGCAGGGGATTGGTTCGGTGACTCGAAATGACTATCCGTCATTACAACCGGAAGTGTTTGCAATCATCAATAGCTACAATATTGATATTGAGATAATTCTTGAAAAAGTGGATGTTGAGATCCGTCACATCAGCAGCTTTTATAATTTCAAATTTCCCAGTCTGAGTCGCTTGAGAGCAAATCT
>DAOVUK010000450.1 GCA_030632625.1 Gammaproteobacteria bacterium | reverse complement strand
GTCCTTGATTCCAGCAATAACATAACCCACTTCACCGGCAGTGAGAAAATCTGTTGCCTCACGTTTGGGAGTAAAAATGCCTACACCATCAACTGTATGAGCACGTCCTGTTGACATGACCAGCATTTTATCCCGACGTTTCAATGTCCCCTGCATAACACGCACCAGAGAAACAACACCTAAATAGGAATCAAACCAGGAGTCAATGATCAGTGCCTGCAGCGGTGCGTCACGGTTACCCTGAGGAGCAGGAATATGTTTGATCAGATATTCAAGCAATTCGTCAACACCCTTGCCGGTTTTAGCACTGCAATGAGGTGCCTCCATCGCATCAAGGCCAATGACTTCTTCAATTTCGGTAATGACTCTATCCGGATCAGCTGCCGGCAGATCAATTTTATTAAGCACAGGTAAGACTTCCAGCCCCTGCTCTATCGCCGTGTAACAGTTAGCAACACTCTGTGCCTCTACGCCCTGCGAGGCATCAACCACCAGCAAAGCACCCTCACAGGCAGCTAAAGAACGGGAAACTTCATAAGAAAAATCAACATGTCCCGGAGTATCAATAAAATTGAGCTGATAGATATTGCCGTCTTTAGAATGAAAATCCAGAGAAACACTCTGTGCCTTGATGGTGATGCCGCGCTCTCGTTCAATATCCATGGAATCAAGCACCTGAGCCTGCATTTCCCGATCACTCAAACCACCGCAGATCTGTATTATCCGATCGGCTAAAGTCGATTTACCATGGTCAATATGGGCAATAATTGAAAAATTTCGTATAAACTCTAATTCAGCCACTCAGTCTCCAGAAGATCATTCTTATGTCAATAAACAGGCGGGAATCATAACAAAAAACAGGAACAAAGTGGAGTCATTGCAAGCAGAAGACAGGATTAATCGCCAAGATTCCGTTCAAAGCTGATCTTATCAAAAAAATAGTGGCAAATTTCATTTTCATGGTGATCTGTCAGGACCGGAATTAATAAACCATATTTATCCGATAATACCGGGTCTTTGTCTATATTAATCATTTCAATCGAGATATTATGACTGGATTCATAAGGGTAAATGAGCTGGTACATATCTTCACATAAGTGACAACCATTGCGGTAGAAAAATTTAAATTGATTCACAGGCTGATTATCCTGTGTCAGGCCAACAGGTTCTGTTTCAGAGGCCATTCACTTACGGGTAATTTTTTTATAATGACGGGTTCATATTGAGGTGAATACTTATTTTGTGAATAATTTCTCGCCAGGTATAAGCCAAGAAAAAGACCGGTAAATGAGGCAATTGCAGACAACAAATCGGTGCCTTCCGGCCACCAGATCCCAGCGGCAAAAACGGCTAAACCGCCGCAGAGAATCATAGCCATCAGAGGTAAAAAATAGATTAATAATGAACCGCTCAGCAATGCTGATTCTTGCAAACCTATGACCACCCTGTCACCTGATTTTAATTGACAGAAAGATTGACCAGTTTTTTTTTCCTGAACATTTAAACAGCGTACCCGGGCAACCTTATTGCCTAATACTTTAGAAAGCACCTGTGTGCCGCAGCCATTTTTAACCGAACAGTGACCACAGCTGGATTGACGCTGAGTCTCAACCCAGACATATTTGCCTTCACATTCAATTACCGTTGCCTGCTCTTCTATCATTTATTTTTTCCAGGGCCCTTACTTCAGGGAAGAATATTCTTGATCTGATAAATTGATTGCTTTAAGAAAGTGTAAGGCAGTGACAATAGGAATAGCGCCAATGACTGTCACCTGATATTGGCCAATGGTTTTGCCTGCAACATTAACAGGTCCCAGCTGCAGCACTCCGTTTATTGTTTTGCTTAAATGCTCTGTAGCTTCTATATAAATGGAAACAGATGATAAGCCATCACTCAGTTGAAACTGATAAGCCTGACGATCACTGTCATTAATATAACCTTTTCGAAAAGAAATTGGTTCATAGCCAGCTGGAATTTTATTTTCAAAAAAGGATCTCTGGAAAGCTTCTGTCAGCCCCTGAAATTGATGATAACAGGAACTTGACTGAACGGGTGCATTCGAATCACTCTGAAGTGCCTGTTTATTGCGTATAGTGATATCGGTAAAAAGATATTGTTCAATGACTTTACCCTTTTGATCAACTAATTTATATTTTAATAAAGTGGCTGTCTGAGGTTCAAACCATAGCTGGTAGCCGTACCGATAGGGATCTTTGCTTTTAATTAACAAACCAATCGCTGATGTGCCGGCAATAGTTTCAATGTCAGATAAGCTAAAGTGATAATGCTGCTGTAAATCCCGGTAATAATTGTTTACCCGAAAAGGAAAACTTGAGGACATCGCCTGAAACTGATATTGCCAGTCATTGTTAAGCGAGCAATATTGATTGTCCAGCACCCTGGAGCTCTTCTCCTGTTTACTGTCCATGGGTACAAATTCTTCTACAACTTGTCCGTTTTCATTTTTTTCTCTATGGACTTTTACCGTTTGCACCTTATCTTCAAAAAAATAGACAAAAGTACCATCAAAGAGTTGATTGGAGCCATTACGGACATATTGCTGTAAAAGCGTTTCAATTGACGAATTCAGGGGGCTGGGATTATCCCCTTTTGTAGCGGAAATAATGCTGCTTTGATTTTCAATAGAAGTGCTTTGTTGAAAAGATTTTGCTTCAGTGGCAGGCATGAAAACTGAAGAGATTAAAATAATTAATAGCCAGTAATGAAAATTCAAGTCTGCCAACTTCATGAACTGAACGCTCATTTTTAATACCATATTATGCTTACCATGCCTTTCAGTCAATTAAGCAACATTATACATTAGCAATCTATCATGCCGTTTTTATTCACTAATCTGGTAGGTAGCCGTGCGAATTTTAGCTTGCAGATCATAAGCTGAGCGACGTTTTTCATGTGCATTAATATATTCTCGCACCTGTCTGGAAAGCACAGGATCAGCTTCTACCCATTGATACTGCTGTTTTATATTGTCATTATTAACCGCTGCTAAGCCCGAAGCCAAAGAGGCTGTTCCTGCTGAGACAAGATAAGCAGGTAAAGCATATGGTGACTGTATTAGTGACGGAGTCGGAGTTAAT
>DAOVUK010000212.1 GCA_030632625.1 Gammaproteobacteria bacterium | reverse complement strand
GTTGAAATAACCGTATCCATATATCGACCTGAATTTTTAATCTTTTGGGCAATCTCTGCCCATTGTGATAACACTTCTTTTGTTCGACTATTCCAGTTTTGGGCACTGATTGACCAATGTTTATTAGGATAAAGTCTGATACGAATAAAGCCACTGGCGAGTAATTTCATAATGATGTGGTATCGGGCTTTGCCTTCAACTCCCACTAATTCATTATAATCATGGTAAATTGAGGTGATTTCCTCTTTGGTCAGGCCAAAAAACTCAGGGTGTTTGATGACCATATCAATGTGAGTTCCAAGACCAATATCTAGAATTTCATTATCAGGTGTTATCCAATATGCTTTAGAATTTAACAATTTGATATTTATCCCTGTGACCGAATTTCATTTGATTGATAGAGTAGCTCTTGACTCATTAATGCACACACTAGAGTCAAGTAGACTACCGTTGTTATCAAATACATATTGTTTGCCATCAAAATGATGGTAAACGTAATTATCAATTTTTCCCCATATCAATAAATTACCTCTAGTTCTACTATAATGTTTTTTAACCAGATTCGAAATAAAGTCAAATATTTGAGCGTCTGTTTTGAACATGAGTTCTTGTTTGTCAGGAACCAGTCTTCTGCGACCTTCCATTGTGGCTAATACGAAAATGGGTTCATTGGCTCTATGAAAATTGGTATTAACATAAACATGACAACCGCTTATTTTTTTAAGTTCATTATCAATTTTCTGGCAGCGATTAATTGCCGCTATATATAAGCTGGGATCAATGCTTAGTTTGGTTGAGAGCTTTTCAAGAAACTCTTTTGATGTATAGTGAAAATCATAACTCCCTGTTCTTAGCCAGTTACAAATATCGTTACAGCCTAAAAATTTTTCTAATGTTTTTAAGCCATTTTTTGTGGACGCATATCCCATGCCTTTAAGCAGGTTTTCTGAATAGGTGTTTTGCAGTCTGATCTTTATTTCATACAATAGAGTTTCTGGAGCATGATTATTTAAATCAGAGTTTGGGTTGTTTGGCAATGTATCCATCACTGACCTCCGCTTTCAGATTTAATCTTGCGAAGTTGTTTTTCTTTTTGAATAACAAGGGTCAGTTTAACCAGAATGACAGTGATTAAAATTAAAGAGGTAAAACTAAAGGATAAACAAGCAAAGAAATGAAACCCGTTCATAATGTATCTCCAGCCCCAAAAGATGCACAACGGTGATAGCTGTGTGGGGCTTGAACAGGCATCAACGCTTTAGCAATATTTCTGGTTCGCCTTGCAAGTTGTTGTTAGCCCGTTTGAACAAATCAGGCTTTAAATCGGCGAATAAATCAATTTACGTGTCTATAATACCACATCATCAGAATGTGTCAATGGTTATCATCAAAATGATTATAGTCGAATGGTAGACAATAATGGAATTTATCATTATCCTTATTGATAACAATAAAAAACATTTCTGGTTATAGACATGATTTCAAAGCCGATAATTGACTTATTACGATCGACATACGGTCTAAACTGGGATGGGATCCACGGTGCCTCTCACTGGGCTCGTGTTCGAGTCAATGGGATGATGATTGCTGAAGACAATGGTGCCAATCAAAAGGTTATTGAGTTATTTGCTTTTTTTCATGACAGTATGAGAGAAAATGACAATCATGATCCCAGGCATGGTTATCGTGCTGCTGAATTAGTAGACAGTCTGACGCTGGAATTTTTAGGCATCAATCAGCGGGAAAAATTTTTATTAATGACGGCATGTCGTCATCATACAGATCGATTGTCTGAGACTGATGATATAAGCGTATTGACCTGTTGGGATAGTGATGCACTGGATCTGGGGCGTATTGGTGTTATGCCATCAGCTGACAGGTTACACACAAGATTAGCCAGACAGGAAAAATTTATTCAGTGGTGTTATGAACAAAGCTGAAATTTGTCTGAATTTGACATGGTTTAAATAATAGGGCTAATTCCTGCGGGTCATCAATTTATTTTCATCTAATTAGTGCAGTTATTGTTCATGCTGATCATACCCTGGTGCAATCACCAGATTCTCAACACCATACAGAGCCGGATAATTTTTTAACCAGAGATGGTATTCATTTCTTTTCAGAGAATGTTTTTCTGAATAGTCAATAGCTGATGGTTCACAAACAATGAACTATAGTACACATATTGTGAACTATATGGTCTTACACCCAGGTCTTTTGTGACGGTAGTATTTTAGGCGCGATGTCCAATAAGACACTCCGGATAAATCGCATAAATGCTTGAAAAGACCCAAAATGGGGTCTATAGACCCCATTTTGGGTCTTTATTGGGGTGTTTTTGATATGTCAGTGGCTACTAGCATCGGTGATGCTTTGTTCACTAAAACACAACAGCGGGTATTGAGTTTGCTTTACGGTAAACCGGAGCAGAGTTTTTACAAGTGATTGAATAAGAAGATTTAGTTTATTGGAAAATTTTTTTATTGTTATTTCTGTATAGATTATGAAAAAAGGTTAAGTTTATGATAACAATTGACACTCTTAGAAATAAAAAAAATAAGATTTATAAAATTTTAGAACGATATCATGCTGAAAATATCAGGGTTTTTGGCTCTGTTGCCAGGGGAGACTCTAACGAAGAAAGTGATGTTGATTTTTTGGTCAAGTTTTTGCCTAATGCCAGTTTGCTTGATCAAGTCGGGATGATAGACGATCTGACTGTATTATTAGATTGTCACGTTGATGTAGTGAGTGACAGAGCTGTAAATCAATATCTTTTACCCAAAATATTAAATGAAGCCGTGCCATTATGAAAAATAAAATAATTTATCCAATAATCTCTTAATATAAGAAGTGAAATACACCTTCCTTTACTAGTGCATGGATGCACGTAGGTAGAATAACGCAGGAGCAGTTATTGAGGTGGGTGATCAGCGGCATTAAAAATCTTTAAATAGTTATTGAATAATGTACAACAAATGTTTATAGTTCAACTATGATGATCCGCAAAGCATACAAATATAGATTAACTACCAATACCGAGACAGAGCAGTTAATGTCTCAGTATGCAGGTAATTGTCGTTTTTTGTGGAATAAGGCGTTAGCTCTGAATCTACATCATCTGGAAAACAAACAGCCTTTACTCTGGTATCAGGAGCTGGACTGGTTTAGCAAGCTCTGGAAAAAGAGTAAGGAGTATGGGTTTCTAAAACTATCCCCAGCCCAAACATTACAACAAACCTTAAATCAACTGGAAAGAGCATTTAAAGATGCTTTTGACAAAAAGCAACCGTTAAAGAAAATACCTGCATTCAAGAAACGAGGTGACAGGGATAGTTTTACTTTTCCCCAGGGTTTCAATATTGAAGGGAAAAGAATTTTCCTGCCCAAAATCGGCTGGATTAATTTTAGGAAATCCAGAGAGATTGAAGGGATCCCCAAAAATGTCACCGTATCCCGTCAGGGAAAACACTGGTTTGTTTCCATTCAGGTTGAAATTGAATTGACTGAACCCGTTCATCCATCGACATCAATGATGGGTGTGGACATGGGGGTAAAACGCCTTTTCACTTTGTCTGATGGTCAGTTTGAAGAGCCGATAGATATTGGATTTTACCAGGAAAAGATAAAACGTCTGCAAAAGCGTTTGGCTAAAAAAATTAAGTTTTCCAACAACTGGCGCAAGCTCAAAGAGAAAATTAACCGCTTACATACTAAAATAGCCAATATTCGTCATGATATTCTGCATAAGCTCTCAACCACACTCAGCAAAAGCCACGCTATGATTGTGCTTGAGAAATTGCAGATAAGGAATATGACGAAATCCGCTAAAGGTGATAGGGACAATCATGGAAAGATGGTGAAGCAGAAATCAGGCTTGAATCGAGTTATACTCGATCAAGGCTGGGGAATGTTTAAAACCTTTCTGGAATACAAGCAATTGTGGTCAGGTGGTCAGGTATTGTTTGTTGATCCTAAATACACCAGTCAGACTTGTCCTGTCTGTCAACATAGAAGCAAGGATAACCGACAAACTCAGGCGGAGTTTGAATGTGTTCTCTGTGGGCACAAGGAACATGCTGACGTGGTGGGAGCAAGAAATATATTAGAGCGGGGACACCGTTTGTTAGCCTGTGGAGAGATAGACATTAGTCTACTCAGTGAAGCAGGAACCAGACAGCTCAGTAATGAGCTGGAACCTGCGGTAGCTTAAAGGCTCTTCAGGAATCACCTTCCTTCAGGTGGGTGAGGATGTCAAACCATCGAACAAATCAAAAATAAGTTGCAGCAGAAAAATGCATTTTTAACCAGAGTAATGGAACAGCCCAAAATATGGGTGAAAGGAAGCGAAGATGACATTGGAGAATTTAGACAAATTAGTAACAATTAAGCAATTTAAAACTGAACCACCTGATCAGAATGAATTTACCGGTATGTTAAATTCAGCCAGGAGTCGATTACAGGATGCCAGAATTGAAGGACTATCTGAGGATGGCCAATTTCTTTGGCATATGGCGCTGCCCATGCCTTGGCTTTGGCAGCAATGCGCTGGCAAGGGTATCGTTCTGACAATCGCTATCTTGTATTTCAATGTTTACAGCATACAGTTGGGTTGAACAATGCAAAATGGCGTGTACTTGATAAGTGCCATAAACAACGTAATCTGGCTGAGTACTAGGGACATTTGGAAATCACTCCACAGCTACTTCAAGAGTTAATTGGTGTGACAGAAGAATTATTAAAATTAGTAGAGGCCTTAGGCCCTGTAAAATAAAACTGAGAAATATGAGCGCAGCAGAAATAGTAAACAAAGTCTGGAACTACGCCCACGTCTTGCGTGACGATGGTGCGGGTTATGGCGATTATGTCGAACAAATCACTTATTTAATCTTCCTTAAAATGGCCGATGAGCGTGAAGTGGTCGACCCTGCATGTGACACCTATGGCTTTTAACTCATTGATAATATGGTAAATAATTTGCTGTTTTGATTGAATATTTATGACTGATAGGTTGAAGGTTCACAAATAATGAACTATAGTACACATATTGTGAACTATAGGGTGTTAAGAACATGAGTCAGTTAGCCGATGCGCTATTTACGACTACTCAGCAAAAAGTGCTGGGGTTGTTGTATGCACAACCTGAAAAAAGCTTTTATACCAAAGAAATCTTACGCTTGACGGGGATGGGGGTCGCTACCATTAAGCGCGAGCTGGATCGTATGGTGGCCGCTGGTATTCTAAGTATGACCAGGATTGGTAATCAGCATCATTACCAGGCCAGGCCTGATTGCCCGATTTATCATGAGTTGTTAGGCATTGTTAAGAAAACATTTGGTGTGGCGGATGTTATCAATCTGGTGCTTTCTCCACAGGCAGGGCATATAGACTGGGCTTTTATCTTTGGTTCGGTGGCGAGTGGTAAAGAAACATCTGCTAGTGATATTGATTTGATGATTATTGGTGATGTGGGATTTTCTGAAGCTGTAAATGCGCTTTATTCAGTGCAGGAAACGTTAGGGCGGGAAATAAACCCTAAAATTTATCGTCAGGAGGAATGGATTCAAATGCTAAACAACAAAGATGCCTTTATAAAAGAAGTATTGTCGAAACCACGAATGGATGTGATGGGAGATGGTAATGAGCTTAGATAATTTAGTTGGCAGGAGCTTAGAAAAAGTTGAACCTGATGCTTCTGTTATTAAGCGATTGATAGCTGCTGCCGAACGCAATATCGCAGATTCACACATAATGGAAGTGAGTTCTGAAAATCGATTTGATGCAGCTTATAAAGCCATTATGCAGTTATCGAATGCTTCATTGCAGGCTAACGGTTTCAGAACACTGACGAGTAAGCCTGGTCATCACATGACGATGATACAAGTGCTCAGTCAAACAATTGGTTTAGATAAGCAGACAGTTATTGTTTTAGATGCTTTGAGAAAGCAACGAAATGTTGCTGATTACTCGGGTGATATTGTACCAACCAGTGCAGTTGATGAATGTGTAAAACATGCTGAAAATTTATTACATGATGTAGGCTGTTGGTTAAAAGATAATAAACCGGAACTGGTCGATTGACATCCTCCCCCACCTCAGTCTGACGACTGCCACCGAAGTGGAAAGGAAGGGGATTCCTGTTAGTTAAAAACTAAGCAGGCACCAGTTCATCGCTGAACTGATCGGTTCCTGCTTCACAGGGCAGTCCAACGACCATC
>DAOVUK010000238.1 GCA_030632625.1 Gammaproteobacteria bacterium | reverse complement strand
CTGGAATAATTGCTCGCCATCCATCGCCAGCGTCATCATACCTGAATCATCTCTTAGCCATTCAAACACATGCGCCTGATTTAAAGATACCGTCTTTTGTTTTGACTCAATAACCGAACTGCCCCGGGAATTGATGCGCAGCAATTCAATTAGCTGTTGTTGCGGAAAAATCGACAACTGATACCCCTGCTGCTGTGTATTGCCTGCATAAGGACCAAACTCAACACGTCCTGTTTCAGATTGAATCGTCAATTTAGCCTTAAGAGCAAAACTGGCTGGTATGACCTGTTTAGTCACAATTTTGCCGGTCTCGGCGGTATTATTGACAGGCTTATTGCTATTCTCATTTCTTGTAGCACGATCAAGGATTGCTCCCAGAATTGCAGTGGTAAAATCCTGATTTTCCGCAGGGCGTTCACTTTCCTGCGATGTCTGAATTGTCACCTGACTAAACAAGCCCTGATTTTTAACCTTAAAATGTCCTGACAGAACTGACCATTTGGGTGAATGGGTGAAGTTACCATCCTGGAAATCATCATTCAGCAAGGCCACTGACCAATCTGTCTGTTTTTGTTTAAGCAGTCCAGACAAGTCATTTAAAAACCATGACTGAGCCGCACGCTGCTGCCGGCCTTTTGCTAATAAAGCCGTCAGTCCTTCTCGCAATTGCTCATTATTTGCTGCCGCATCTGATTGTTCACCTGTCTGTTCCCATATTTCTGAAAACAATAACTCCCCTTCCTGTTTACTTATAACTGGCACTGATTCTTCCTGAACACCACCGGGAAATAAAGAATCAAGCAGTGATTGTGTCACTTTAGAGTTCACCGGCAAGTAATTGTCACGCTGATACTGGCGAATAGCCTGACGAGTGTTTTTTCCCATAGCACCATCGGCAGGCCCGGGACGATATCCCAGCTGTGCCAGCTGGTGCTGTACCCGTCTGATACTTTTTTTGTCATACAGCTCTCTTTCAGTAGCGACTTCTGACACTGCTGGTGCTAATTCATCACTGCTTAAGACGGGTGCCTTATGTAATCCGGGAGTCCAGTCTCTGGCCTGTTTCTGCGCTGCAGCAATTTGTTCTCTGGTCATATGCCGTTCCACTCCAGCTCGAGCTTTTACTGCATCATTATTGCCATAACTGGCAGCAAGATTAAACCATTTGTGTGCTTCAGTATAATCTTTCAAAACGCCCTTGCCGGTCGCATACAGATAGCCCAGCATATATTGAGCATCAGCATCACTCGCTGCTGCCAGTTTTTTAAATTCACTTGAAGCTGCAGCATAATCTTTACCTTCATAACTCACCATGGCTGAATCAAAATCTGCCCATGAAACAGCAGAAATCAGCATAGAAATCAGTACAGTAAAAACAGATAGTTTCATCATCACTCTCTTTATTTTTGTCCCTGGTTTAAACCGGGGACAAATTAATTGTTAAAAAGATTCCATTTCTTTTTGTATGTTTTTGTAACGATTTCTGCCCCTGTCGCGACTATCATCATAATCACGCTTTTTCTTATACTCTTTTCTGCGCTCTCTTTCAGCTTCATCACGATTTTCCCGCCATTCTTTACGGCGTTTATCTTCACGCCACTGTCGATCATCGCCATTACGTCGTTGTTTATAGTATTTATTGCTTTCTTTGTCCCTTCTCTTTTGCTCTTTACGCCACTCCTTCTCTCTTTTTTTCTGTTTTTTGCTCTGCTGCTTCTGCCATTTTTTCCCTGGATTATTTCCGTAATGTTTTCCTGGATTGTTACCTGAATTTATTCCCCGGTTCCTGTGCTGATTTCCCGGCTTGTGTCTTTCATCATCACGATACTGATAATCTCTGTCATATTCACGTCTATATCGTTCTCGCTCATATCTCTCTTGAGCATAGCGATCGCGTTCATATCTCTCCTGTTCATACCGATCGCTATAATCTGGATTTTGCTGCAGCTGATCTCTTCTAAAGTTATTATAAAACCGCCCGGTAAAAGAATCATCAGCCCGATCAACTGACTCATCAACTGAATCAACGCTCGTAGTTACCGCTGCATCAATAATGGAATTCAGTATAGAACTGGTCTGCGAGGCAGGTGCTGCAGTGCCTGGTGAAGTTGAAACTGGAACACTGTCCCCGCCCGAAGTACGAGCATCCATATAAGAGTAATCTCTGGCAAATGCCGGCAATGTTATCACTGCCATGACAATAATCAGCAGATATTGATAATATATTCTGTTTAGTTTTTTCATATAATGCTCCTCTCAATAATCAG
The DNA here is from genome assembly GCA_030632625.1 of Gammaproteobacteria bacterium. Taxonomy (GTDB): domain Bacteria; phylum Pseudomonadota; class Gammaproteobacteria; order GRL18; family GRL18; genus GRL18. The sequence continues at coordinate 3,523 of DAOVUK010000238.1, read as the reverse complement.
CCTAAGCCGATTGCTATGAATAATTTATATTTAAGATTATAGCAATTATACTAACTATTGCTCTGTGAACCAGTGCTGAACCAGGAATAAACTCACAGATTAGGGTATTTCAGGCAAAAAAAAAGCGACTGAGTTTGACCTCAAGTCGCTTTTGTACCTCCATTCCAAGCCACTCTCCCAATAAAAAGTTCATTTTATTGTAGAAAATCCTGCTTGCGGTCAATCCCTGGACCCTATACTCCCTAATCGTTCCGTCTTACATCTTCCTTAAATAAATTTAATTCTGGCTACGTCAGCTGACAAGAACTCACTCTTTAAAAATAAAAAGTTGAAATAATCCTTATTTCAAAATTCCTAATCGCCGGGATAATGACTTTTACGAAAAAAATTTCTAAAATCCTAATCACTAGGATAATGACTTTTACGAAAAAATTTCTAAAGTCCTAATCACTAGGATAATGACTTTTACGAAAAAAGTTCTAAAGTCCTAATCGCTGGAAGCATTCTACCAAAATAATGCCAGGTGGCAATTAGGGTTCTCCGCTATCAGAAAAGTCTTACTTGCTGATTTATGCTTAAAAATCATCCAGATTTTATTCTGTGATATTTTTTTTCAATTTGTTTTCAATAGGATAGGAATAGACACAAGACTAATGCAAACCCTTTGACAATAAATCATCATAAAACTAAATGATTAATTCTGTGATCAGGTTAACACTAAATAGAGAGTTGATTTCTATATAGACATAATGCTTTGCAGAGCCATTTCATTAATATTCCGGGCTTTTTCTATACTGTCAGATTCACTATAACAACGAAACTCCGGGGCATTTCCAGAAGGTCGGAAATGGATAATATCACCATTATTAAAAGTGATCCTCAGACCATCAAGTGTATTAATAGTGCTGATGCTGCCGAACTGAGGAAAATCAGTTGTAATACTTGTCTTATTTTCTGTTTCTGTACCTTGTGTATATCGAAGCATTAATTGTTGACTTTTTTCTGTGGCAAAGTTTTTAATTCGATCACTATAGGTATAGCGCTGGGGCAATCGAGCAGATAATTGTGAGACTGAAGTCTTTTGTTCAACACTGCTATGCAGCAGAGTCAGCAAAACAATAATTGCATCACGTGTGGGCAGTGCGCTCAATAAATAATTATTTTTTCTAACCGGTGTCGCCAGCAGGAAACCGCCATTGGCTTCATAACCGGCAACCGCAGCGTAATGATCGTCGACATAATGCTGCATTGCTTCAATGACATAGGGAGAACCAATGCGGGTGCGTTTTACATCAACAAAAAAAACTGATTTTTCAACACAGGTATTGGAACTGACCGGAGTCACAATATGATCAATCTGCAGATAGTGTGCACATAAAAAACCCGCAATATCACCACGCAGCCATTGTCCATTCTCATCAGCAATTAATGGACGATCCGCATCACCATCCGTTGACACAATAGCATCCAGATGATGTTCAGATGTCCATTGTCTGGCCAGTTCAATATCTTCTTCGCGCACCGCTTCGGTATCAACAGGAATAAATTGCTCAGAAAACCCCAGTTTAATCACCTGAGCACCCAGTTTCTCCAGAATTTCCGGTATCATTTCCCGGGCAACGCCACTATGCTGATATACACCAATCTTTTTTCCTGCCAGGGCATTGGCCGGAAAAAGATCCAGAAACCGTTGTTGATATTCTTCCTTTGCCGTTGAGTCAACAGCCGGAAGAAAGTTATCCACTTCTTTAAATTTTCCCTGAGCATCAAACAGTTCAGCAGGTATAGTAATTGTCTGCTGTTTTATAATCAGCTCATCTTGTTTGAGTATTTCACCCGCCAGTTTATAAAATTTAATACCATTTCGATCGTCTGGGATATGACTTCCGGTAACCATAATGGCCGGACAATTATGGGCAAGGCCATAGAGCGCCACCGCTGGCGTCGCTATCAGACCAGTATTGACAACCCGATAGCCACTGTCTGAAATCGCTCTGGCACAGGCCTTAAGAATGCCTGGTGTGCTGCTGCGCAGATCACCGGCCAGGGCTATAGCAGGCGTTTGACCCGGTTTGGGAATGAGTTGCTGGGTCTTTTCAAGATACTGAACAAAGCCCAGAGTATAGACATAACAAACCTGATCGCTCATATCGCTGACCAGTCCGCGAGCACCGCTGGTGCCAAATTTGACCTGGCTGCTGTGCATTAATTCTTCAATGGTTGTTTTCATCATTATGAGCTTGTCAGACCTTTCTCTACTGAGTTATTCTCTACACAATTCTTTTCTACCCGACCATAGTGATCATCAACACGGGTAATATCATCTTCACCAAGATAACTGCCCGTTTGAATCTCAATAATTTCCAGAGGGATTACACCTGGATTTTCCAGACGATGCATTGTACCCAGAGGAATATAATTTGACTGATCTTCGGTCATGATAAATTCTTTGTCACCACAGACAATTTTTGCCGTGCCTTTAACCACCACCCAGTGTTCTGCCCTGTGATGATGCATCTGTAATGATAATTTAGCTCCCGGAGTAACAATGATGCGTTTCACTTTAAATCTATCCGTTTCATCGAGTGTTTCATAACTGCCCCAGGGACGAAAAACCCGCTGGTGCAGTAATGCTTCTTCCCGACCACTTTTTTTAAGCTGGTTAACAATTTCTTTGACATCCTGCGAGCGTGATTTATCAGCCACCAGAACCGCATCGGCCGTTTCCACCACCACACAATTATCCATGCCGATCACAGCAATCATACGCTCTTCGGCATGAATATAACTATTGGTCAGCTCATATGTCAGCACATCACCCTGAAGTACATTACCATTCTCATCACGGTCATTCACATCCCATAGGGCAGACCATACACCGACATCATTCCAGCCTGCATCCAGGGGCAGGACAACCGCCTTGTCGGTTTTTTCCATAACCGCATAATCAATTGAGTCTGAGGGCGAAGCTGTAAAAGCATCAATGCCAAGGCGGCAAAAATCCAGATCTTTAGTGCCCTCTGATACCGACGCTTTTACTGCCTTATAGATTTCTTCAGATAAGATTTCCATTTCCTGTAATATTGCACTGGCCTGGAACATAAACATGCCGCTGTTCCAGTAATATTCACCACTGGTCAAATATTTCTGGGCAGTTTCTACATCCGGTTTTTCAACAAACTTTTCAACTTTATAGGCATTTTCCTGCTGATTAAACAAGCCCGCCCGCTTAATATAACCATAACCCGTTTCGGCTTTATCCGGCACAATGCCAAAGGTAATTAACTGCCCCTGCTGAGCAACCCGGCAGCCTGATTCAACCACCTGATGAAACGCCTCTTTATCCTGAATGACATGATCAGCGGCCAGAATCAGCATCACATTATCTCCCGCGGTGTTTTTATCAGAGCTTTTATTAACAGAGCTTTTATTAACAGAGTTGTCAGCGAAGTTTTTCCCCTGAATATATTCAGCTGCAGCACAAATTGCCGGGGCGGTATTACGGCCGATGGGTTCCAGAATG
>DAOVUK010000094.1 GCA_030632625.1 Gammaproteobacteria bacterium | reverse complement strand
TTTTAATCCATTTTAAAATCTAATCAAACGGGTATTTCCAAGGGTTTATCAGTATATACCTAGGGAAAACATCTGGCAAACCAGATAAACACACTGACATTAATGAGATTATGTCTGATTTTCAGATCAAAAATTTACCTTTACGTAATCTCTGTGCTTCCATAATTTCAAGTTCATGGGCTCCAGAATAAACTATACTACTATCAGGTACAAAATTGAGTTCAGGATTTAAACGCTCATAAGGAACACTATTCAAAATAGTTTTCATTGCATTAAGTCGTGCCTTGTATTTGTTATTGGAACGAATAATAGTCCAGGGTGCTGAAGATGTATGCGTTTTTTTTAACATCTCATATTTTACATTGGTGAAATCATCCCAGCGTTCCTGTGCCTGAACATCCAGCTCAGACAATTTCCATTGTCTCAAAGGGTCAGCTCTATCACTCTCAAAGCGTCTTGCCTGCTCTTCTTTGGTTACGCTAAAATATAATTTCACCAAAATCGTACCTTGACGAACCAGATCGTTCTCAAAGCCTATGACACCTTTCATAAAGTTTTTATATTCCAGGTCAGTACAAAAATTCAAAACCGGTTCAACCATAGCACGGTTATACCAACTGCGATCAAATAAGACTACTTCGCCTCCCGTTGGCAGATGATTGATGTATTTCTGGAAAAACCACTGGCTCTTTTGTTCTTCTGTCGGTTTACCCAAAGCAACAATACGATAATGTTTTTCATTCATATAACGGGTAACCCTGCGTATGGCTCCACCTTTTCCTGAAGCACCACGGCCTTCAAACAAAATAACCATTCGTTTGCCTGTTTTTTCCAGATAATTCTCCATCTGAATGAGTTCTGCCTGGTATGGTTTTAAAGACTCTTCCAGTTCAAATTTTTTAATCGCCTCGGCATTACTCTTTTTTAATTGTACACTTTCCAGTTTCAGCTGTTTGTTTTCCTCAATCAGCTGTTCTAAATTCAAAATATTTTCAACCATTTTTTTTCCATTAATAGCAAACTCAATTTAAAAAAGCGCCCAAACTTAAAATAAAATAATATCCATATCTGCACATTGAGCTATGATAGTAAATGCAATCTTAAATAGTGTTCATCCATAAATAAGGCGAATGAATTCGCCTCTACAATTATCAACACTATATGCTATTGATAATTTTAATGTCTTATCGGGGCGAATTCATTCGCCTAAAACTGTCAATTTACGGATAGACACTAAATAGCTGCCTGTATATTGTGACTATTTAAATACGTTCGATACGAACCTTTATTACCGTGCGTTCATCAGCTTCTAACACAGAAAGCCTATAGTCCTGTTCTTCCACAATATCACCAACTTTAGGGATTGTACGTAAACGACTGGTAATAAAGCCGCCGATGGTATGTGCTTCTTCTACTGGAAGTTTTGCATATAAAACATCATTTACTTCAGAAATAGGCATACGACCACCTATCAGATGGGAATGTTCATTTTCATGAACAATATAAAACCGATGTTGAGGGTTGTATTCCTCAAAGTCATAACCCACATCAATTTCGCCTACGACCTCTTCAAAAACATCCTCCATTGTTAGAATACCAACGGCAGAACCATATTCATCAACAACAACAGCCATATGATCATCTCTGGCCTGTAATTGCGGCAACGCCTGATCAATTGTTTGTTTCGGAGAAAGGTATAGTGTCGGGCAGATATAATCCGTAGTTGGTTTATCTTCAAGATCCATTTCCATTAAATCCCAGGTGCTCAGGGTTAACATACCTTTTACATTCGTTATATTGCCGCGATACACGGGTAAACGGTTAAAGCCATGCTTGATGACAATACGGATGGCTTCTTTCATATCTCGAATTTCATTGAAGCCGACCACATCAGCTAGAGGTATCATTGCTTCACCTACTGTGGTATCAGCAAAGCGGATGATTCGACGTATACGTTTACGGTCTATAGTCGATGGATCGCTGGCAGATTCAGATAAATCTAATAATACCCGAATTTCTTCCCGGGTGATAAACATGTTCTGTGGTGTTTCTCCACCACCAACAATTTTGGTTGCAAAGCGAGCGACGGTGCTGAAGATGATAATCAATGGATAAAAAACATAAGAGAAAAATTGTAAAATATATATTAAAAAGGGCACCAGAGTATTTGCTTTTTGCTGAAAAACACTCTTGGGAACAACCTCACCAAAAATAAGAAGTATGGGGGTGAGCACTAAAACAGAAATAAAATCACCTGATGAGCCGAATAGTTCGATAAAAACAAGAGTGCCGAGGGTCGATATAGTGACCGTCGCAAGATTTGTACCTACTAATGTGGTCCCCAATATCACATCAGGTTTTTTAAATAATTTTAACACCAGCCTGGCGCCTTTATTACCCATTTTTGCCTGGTGACGAAGTTTCAGCTTATCTGAGTTCACTATCGCAATTTCAGAACCAGAAAAAAAAGCTTTTAAGATTAGAAAAAAAATAATGATGAAAAGTTCTACAGACCAATCCATTATTTATTCTCCTCTGGATTTTCTCTTTGCTCATCAATAGATTGATTTGTTTGCTCAAGTTCTGATAACTTATTTTCATTCTTATCGAAAACAATATCACCTTCTGCTTCAATATGTTCTTGCTCAGTTGCAGGAACAGCTTCATTTTCTATTTCATTTGATTCTTGTGATATTTTAACACGGGAGAGTTTACAGACCAGAACTTTACTAATCCGTAACCCTTTTACTTCTTTGACAGTAAATTTATAACCTTCATATTCTATAAAATCATTTATTGCCGGCAAGCAATCAAATAAACGAAAAGCAAAACCACCGATAGTTGTCATGACCGGATCATCAATATCAAAATTAGTTAAGTTATAAAAGTCTGTAAGGCGCATATCACCAGGAACAATATAACTATTGTCATCCTCTTCTCGGTAATATTCCATGCCTTCCATTGTTCCGCTAATTTCACCAAAAATAAAGGTTAAAACATCTTTCATGGTGATCAATCCTAATACTTCACCATATTCTCCTAAAATAATGGCAATGCGAGTATTATGAGCCTGAAAATAATCAAACATTTCATCTATTTTTTTAGTCGGCGGCACAAAATCCGCTGGTTTCATAATCATATCCAGAGTCACTTTATCCATTTCACCACCACCGCGGATCAGCTTTAGAATATCTTCAGAGTGAATAAAACCGATAACATTATCCCAGTGCCCTTTATAGAGAGGAATTCTGGGATGTCGAAAAGCCCGAAATTGTTCAATCAATTCTGCCACAGGGAGTTCAGCATCTAACAGATGTATACGGGGACTGGGAGTCATAATACGCGAAATATCAGTTTCCGATGCCTCAAGCACATTATCAATTAAAATCCGTTCTGTGGCATCGATTATTCCGGTTTCTTCACCCTCTTCCAGCAGTGTTCTGAATTCATCTGGCTGGAGAATATTTTGCCGATCGACATCATCACCGACAATTAAAGTGGTAATGTGATCAGAAATAAATCGAATTATCTCGCGTAAAGGCGTAATAAGTGCAATCCATCGAGGTAGAACTCTGGCAGTAACACGTGAAGCAAATTTAACTGGAAAGTTAACAGCGATAGTCTTGGGTGTTACCTCACCGACTAAAAGCAGCAAAGGAACCATAATCACGATATTAATCCAGCCGACATTCTGCTCGGCAAAAATTAACAACAGGATTGAGGTCATATTAACTGCCGAGGCAATATTAACCAGTTCATTACCGCATAGTATCGAAATAATCAAACGCCTGGGTTCATCCAGCATGGCATGAAGACTTTCTGAATCTTTATGTCCGGATTGCCTTAGTTTCTGTAAATCAATACGGCTTAGAGAAAACAGAGCCGTTTCAGAACCGGAAAATACAGCAGAAGAACCCAGTAGAATTATTTGAAATAGACAGCGTAAAGCTAATTCCAGATCGGTTGGAGTAAAGTTAAAAGATTGAAAAAATGTCAGTAATTCATTCATATACTTGCTTACTTATTTATTGTCTATAGTTGTCTGTGATTATTATAAAATCATTACTTTTTTGCTTCTGCGCTGACAAGTTTACTCAGCAGTTCAACTGGGTAGGTTAAGGGATACATCTTTTTACCCATTTGTACCATCACGCCAATTTTTTCAAGGTTACCACCATAAACAATAGTGTGCCCGGATATGCCGCCGACATTCTGCCAAATGGTTTCTTCGTCATCCATCGGGGTGTGCCCAACAATAAAAGGCGTATTTTCTGCCACATTAAGACAACGACGTAATTTTTTGACATCACTTTTATTATAGCCAGACATCCGATTTGAAGTTTGTAAGCGTCTGGAGATTAAATCTTTAATTAACTTGGGATACTTTTTAATATTCACTAAAGCATGCAGGTTTACGGCAGAAGTGGGTGGACCTGCATGGCAGCATATAAAATGCTTAGAATAAGCTAAATAGGGAATATTATCATAAAATCGCTGCATTTCTTTCTTATAGTTTTTGCCACGAGAATTTTTTAACTGTTTTTCCCAGAGTAAGCCTTGCGGCACACCTTTTTTCCCGATTTCTTCAGAAAAACTATCGTGATTTCCCATAAGATAAAAAACATGCTTTGGAAAACGCAGTTTTAACTTAAAAATAATATCCATAATGTTCATGGAGCTTTCCATTTTATCATACTGTCCATCAACTTCCGGGTGTACTGCATCACCGACAAAGATTAAACAGGCATCCCCATTTTCCAGTGCTGACAGAAAATTATTTTGACTTAATAGTGTCAGCAGATTATCTAATTGGGTATGTAAATCACCGATAATAATAGGGCTCATTTTATCCGGGATAGAAAGCACTCCTCCGGGACGATCATGAATGTCTTTTTCCCGATACTCTTCATGCTCAATGATATGGTTGACTTGCTGAATAAGTTTTAAAGCCTCTTCAGAGGATAATATTTTCAGAGGATCGCCTAATATTTTTGCCAGTTGTGTTACTTTTTCGGCTCTCCATTTATTGATCTTGTTAAGTTTTTTTTCCTTAAAAAGAGGGGCGATACAACTTCCCGTCTCAGGATGATGGCATTTAAAGGTTAATTTTCCTTCGCTATTAGCGATGCTTAATTGTCGTTCGGGAAGTTTTTTTGAGGTATTTAACAAAGCATATTGCTCAGTGTTATCACCGCCCAGGATTATTTTGTCATCATCACTAAGACGGTAAAAGCCACTGATCTGTGAATAGTAATTTTCTGGATCAAATAAAATATAGCTTGGCTCTGAGGAATTATCATCTTGCTCATCCAGAGGGAGTTCCGGATAAAGATGCAAGACATGCGCATCCAGACCCACATGTATTTCCAATGGGTAATTTTCCAGAGGAAACATGATCTTTTTATTGGGCAGCTTATAGGTATCTTTGAGCTCAATTTTTTCACATTGCTCAAGGTCAGAAAAAGCAATCTTTATTAATTTTAAAAGGCTTTTCCGTTTTTTTGAGATGGGTTTTGCCATACTAATTTTCTCTGGATAACGTTATTTAGACTGCTTATTTTATACAAGAATACGCAGAGGTTGCCCCTGATTATCTTCACGAACATAAACAAAAAGTCCCTGTTCACAAAGGTATTGAGCGACAGTCTGGTAAATATGCAATTGTTGCTGAATCTGGCTCAAAACAATGTTTTTATCAACATAATGTGAACCGGATTTGGCTCTGTTTGTTCGCCATTGCAGGATGGTTTCAGCTTTTGGAAGAACAAACTCAAAGGCATAGCGTTTACACCAATCCACATTCCAGAAATGTCGTTTAGGTGGTGGTGTACAAATTCTATCAAAATCGAGCTGCAGAAGCGGATCCGCTTCAAGCCACCGGGGTTCAAAAACAGCCAGGGCTTCCTTAATACCAATATAAGGAAACCCCAGATGTATTTCTCTGGGACGTAAGGATAAGCTTTGTGCTGTCCACCATTTATTCATGGACAAATCAACATAGCCTTCCTCAGACCAGCCGCCAAGCTTTCTGACTAAAGTACTCTTCCCAGAGCCTGGCGGCCCTGTTACCAATAGGGCCCTGAATTTCAATTCAATCGGAAATACAACACCCTTAATGGTCTGGACATCTGTAAATGGTTCTGTTTTTAAGCAGAACATCTATGAAGAACCAAATATTCCTTTAAACAGGAAGAAGAAAGCAGCGGCAAGAATTGCCCCGGCAGGTAGGGTAATAACCCAGGATACAACAATATTACCAATCACTCTGAGATCCAGAGCGCCAATACCTCGGGCAAGTCCGACGCCCATCACTGAACCGACAGCAATTTGTGTAGTTGATACAGGCAAGCCTGTTTTAGAGGCAACAACAACGGTAATCGCTGCTGCTAAAGTCGCACAATAACCACGAGTGGGTGTTAATTCAGTAATTTTTGTACCAATGGTCTGCATCACTTTATAGCCCATTGTAGCCAGTCCGATCACAATACCCGTGCCGCCAAGAAATAATATCCATAAAGGTAAGCCGGATTTTTGCGTAACAGCACCGTCATTGGAAATAATATCAACCACAGCAGCCAGAGGACCGATGCCGTTAGCGACATCATTGGAACCATGAGCAAAAGCCATCGCACAGGCGGTAAAGACCATCATGGGCAGAAATACTTTTTCGACACTGGCAAAATGAAAGTCTTTATCAGCATTTTCATCAACGGTGACTTTATTTATCATCACACGCCCAATGAGCGCGCAAATAATACCAAAGACTGTAGCTGCCATAAAGCTTTCGATGACGGTAAATTCCAGATTTAAATGTTTTAAGCCTTTAAACATGGTGACTAATGAGACGATCCAGCCCACCAGAAAAATATACATCGGCCCCCATTTTTTAGCATTTTGAAATGGATTTTCGGTATTAATAATTAATTTGCGAATACTCATCATCAAGACATAGGCGATACTTCCACCGATAAGTGGAGAAACCAGCCAACTGGCAACAATTTTTCCAATTTTGTCCCAGTTAACAGCATCAACACCAATACCAACAACAGCAAATCCGACAATAGCACCAACAATGGTATGGGTTGTAGAAACCGGCCAGCCCCGGGTTGAAGCGACCATCAGCCAGATTCCGGCAGCCAGCAAGGCCGCCAGCATGCCATAAACTAATATTTCCGGTGTTCCGCTGATAGAACTGGGATCAATGATGCCTTTACGGATAGTTTTTGTGACTGTACCACCGGCGATAAAGGCACCGGCAAATTCAAATATTGCGGCGATAACAATCGCCTGCTTAACTGTAATGGCACCGGAACCTACGGATGTTCCCATGGCATTAGCGACATCATTAGCACCGATTCCCCATGTCATATAAAAGCCGAAAACTATGGCCATGATCATAAAGACGGAGCCCCATTCAGAGATGATTTCCATTATATATACCTATCTAAATATTAAAATAATTAATTAAATCTCATAAAACTGCTGTTTGAATTATTTAGCGATCAAAAGACGCATTTGATCAGCGACACTCTCAGCATGGTCTGCTAAATCGCCAATCCACTGAATCATCTGATACCAGAACATAACGGATACCGGCTTCATATTATCTTCAATTGAAAATAATAACTGGACTAAGTCCCGGCCCATTTGATCGGTTTCATCTTCAATACTGCTCACTTCCTCAACCATAGTTTCAACATCGGATGCCTCGCGACCACGAAAACCGGATTCAATCAACTCATCAATTCGTTCTACAATTGTCGCCGCATGGAGGCAGGTATCAATACAGCGTTGTACCAGCGCCTGAAGAGGCTCAGCCATTTCCTGGGGCACGGTCATGTCTCTTTCCATCATTAAGCCGGCAATATCCTGAGCAGTATCAGCAATGTTGTCCTGCAGTTTCAGCAAGTCTAAAAGATCACGTCTGTCAACAGCCATAAACAAACTTTTCGGTAAATGAACACGTAATTCATCGAACATAATATCCGCTTCTTCTTCCTTAGAAAATATTTTTTCCTGTTGAGCAGACAGTGCTTTTTGATCACCGGAAATAAGTGCATCAAACAGTATCGGCACTTCCAATACACATTCTCTAACGATGCCCATATGAGTTTGTAATGCTTTAAAAGGGGATTTGCCAAACATCGTAGCAATTTGAGGTTTTTTATGCATTTTTTTGTCCCTGTTTTAGAAAAAAAGAAGGTTAAAAGAAGTTGGTTTTTTAATATACTCTTGAAATCAGATTTATTACAATGACATGCGTCAACGCTTATATTGATTATAATTTTATTTAAACAACGAGTTGTTTTGCTAGCTGTTTACACTCTTTGGAAGAGTATTTTCAGAGCTGACTATCAGTGTATGTGTGATGACTTCTCGGAGAATAATGCAGGAGATAATACTGAGGATTACTTAATGGGATTTTACTTTTAATAACATTCATACCGTTCATTCCAACCCTTCATTACATTTATATTTATTATGAAACCTGATAACTATCACTTTTACTGCAACCACTTTTACTGCAACTATTTACTGCAAAAGAAGTGAGTAAAGTTCAGTTTATGACAATAATAAAAAGTCATCCCTCCGGGCAATCTATTTAGAATAAGTAAAAGCTGGTTTTATGCTTAATTTATTTTTATTTTTATTTTTATTTTTATTTTTTAAAGAATATAACGACATTAATAATAAATGATATTAAAAAACATTGAAAGTTTTAAATGGATAAAAAACCATTTAAAACAAAAGCAATTATCAGGAATCCATAATTAACTGTCTTTTTTCAATTTTTTCATGGCTTCTATACCCTTTCTGCGTTGCGCATGAACTATTGCCAGTTCCTTTTTAATCTCTTTCCGGTTTTTTTCATTATTTTCGTTTTTGAGTTTATGCTTAAGGGTATT
>DAOVUK010000050.1 GCA_030632625.1 Gammaproteobacteria bacterium | reverse complement strand
CTAAAAGTGGGCTATAACCGTGCGGCACGCATGGTAGAAGATATGGAAGCTGCGGGTGTGGTCAGCGCTGTTCAGTCTAATGGGCAAAGAGAAGTGATTGCTCCGCCGCCTGTTTAAAACTATTATTAAGAGTAACTACTCAGCGTAGTCACTGCTGTAATTGATTGCCTGTGGGAGATAAATTAAGGTTTATCTACAGACCAGCAGCTCTCACTGAATATTTAGAATAACCGAATTCACCGCCTTCTAAATAATGCCACTTTTTAATTCCGGTAATATTCAGTAACTCATACAAACCATTAATTTGTCTTCCGGCTATATCATAAACCATCAGTGTTTTCTTATCTTTCTTAACCGTATTCAGAAAAGCAATGATTTTATCCTTTTGATTCAATGCTATCTTTTTTTCACTCTGAAACATAAAGAGTTTATAGATAATTCTTTCATTTTTTTCCCTGAGATCTAAAATGGCATAATCATCCGCGTTATTTGTTGCAATAAAGTTCTCGAATGCTTCAGGTGTTAGTGTATGCTCCTTAATTTTGTTAATCGCTATCAATGGATTGTCTTGAGAAATTTCTTTCCCATTTTTTAAGACCATATCATTTTGTGCATAAGCAATAGCATTAATACCAGAGTCATAAGTGCGAACTATTTTATTTATATTATTTTTTGCAAATAATTCTTTCATTTTGACCGATGCGTCATAGCTTTTAGAGCAGGAGATACCATTACAGTAAACGACCAGAGGCTTGTTGCTCTGAGCGGCAAAATCAAGAACATCTTTTTTAAATGTTTCACTTTTTATAAAAATATTGGTTGCTGATTTCACATGAAGTGCTTTGTATGACGTCACATCGCGTACATCGATTACGTCATATTTATTTTCCTGGAGTCCTTTAGCGAATTCCTGAGTGTCAATATAATCCAGTTGCGGATAAAAGATACGTTTGGGGAATTTATCAAGGTCGTTAGCGGCAAAAACATTTGCACCATAAGACAGTAGGCAGACTGATAATACTGAGGACAGTAATTTGAACATGATATTGCTCCTAAAAATGATTGGTTTTAAACCAAATACTTAAAAGACAATAATCACAGAGAAGAATTAACAATGAACAGAAGAACTGTTGAGATCATAATTATTCAGGTAACCCCACTTTCTTAGGAACTAAGTCCCCTTAGAATGGTGGCTTTGCGAGCTGTAACTTTCGAGACAGTGGCCTTTTTCTGTAATTACTATTACTGAATAAAATTTAAAACTAATAAATTTATTGTTCCATATCAATTGGTCAATAAATTGGGGACTGACCAAACTGCTTTACACTTTACATTCATGTTCTTTAAAGAATGCCTATCATATGTAGGGGCGAATTCATTCGCCTTGCAAGATTGTAGACTCACATCCAGGCGAATGAATTCGCCCCTACAAGTGTAAAGATGAATTACTCTATTTGGTCAGTCCCATAAATTGTGATGTACTTCTCAAATTTTACAGGTTATGTTTAATTATTTCATGTGCTTCTCTGTTTGTGGTGCTTGGTATTGGCTCTATTCTCTCTGCACCCAATAACATTATGGTTGGTAAAAGGGGCTAAACACCAGGATTTCCAGCAGTATTCACCGTTAATTTATCAGGAAAAAGTACTTCGGTTTTTTAATAAGTATTTATAGAGTCGTCAACAAGGAAAATTAAGGCATCTTTTAATTAGTGTCCATTAATTTATTTCAAGCTGTGGATATTACAGATAATTATAAAAAACCTAAATAAATGAACAGATAAAATACTGCACTTTTCGATTTAAAGATTGAAAAATGTCATGGAATTTCCTATTCTTTTAACTATACATTCATAAATCTACTATAGCTAATTCAAAAAATGCCAGTTTTTATATTAAACAGCAAGTTGCAGAATTTTTCCTGTCCGCAATTTATGCGCAATTTTAGCTTGAGAGGCTGTTTTTCTCCGCTATTATTACTATTCAGCCTGATCATCACTGTTTTTAGTCATCCGCTATATGCCCAGCAGAATGAAAGAATTGTTAATATTGGTGTCTATGACAATGCTCCGCTGATATTTTTCACAGATAATAATCGGGCAAAAGGTCTTTTTGCTGATCTCATTGAAGAAATATCAAAAAAACAGGCTTGGGATATCCGTTATGTTCCCGGTAGTTTTCAGGAGCTGCTGATAAAGCTCGAAAATAATCAGATTGATATTTTGCCGGTTGTGGCTTACTCAGCTGAAAGAGCGAGGCATTTAGATTTTAATCGGCAAAATGTGCTGACCAACTGGGCGCAGATTTACACCTTGAAAGATTCTGAACTATCAAGTTTAACTGACCTTTCGACTAAAAAAGTAGCTGTGTTAAAAAAAGATATACATTACACCGTTGTTAAACAGTTGATGGAACAGTTTGGTTTAAGCAGTGAATTTGTCGAAGTCAACAGTTATGAACAGGTATTGCTACGAGTATCTGATGGTTCTGTTGATGCCGGAGTGACCAACCGTTTTTTTGGAAATCAGTTTGAACACCGCTATCAGGTTGAAAAAAGCGGCATTGTATTCAACCCAATTAAAATTCATTTTGCTTTTGCAAAAAATAAGAATATCGATCTGCTAAAAGCAATCGATGAGCAATTAATTCTACTCAAACACAATAGAGCTTCTGTATACTACCAAAGTATTGATCACTGGTTAGGAGAAAGCGTGCCGGTTCAGTCGGTCATACCCTGGGTGATGGCCGTTATTCTGATATTATTTTTAGTTCTTTTTTTAATCCATTTGCTCATCAAACTAACCCCGGTACGTCAGCTGCTGGGATTATCCACAACGATTGAAGAAAGGGTTATTGTTACTGTATTAATTATAAGCTTTTGTATTGCACTCTTTAGCTGGGCATTAATCACCGCTCTGGATTATCTGTGGTTTAATCCTTCAGGATATGATTTAAGTAGTTTTGTGTTACCAGTAAATGATCAAAATCGTCTGTTCTATAGAGTGATTCTGATAGCTGCCATCCTGATAAGCGGTTTACTTGTTTCACGTTTATTTTCTCGGCTGATCAGTGGTCAGAAATCATTGCTGCAAAGCGAAAGCCGTTTTAGAAACTTGTTTGAAGCTTCTGAAGTTTCCGTATGGGATGAGGATTTATCGGAAGTTTATAGAGTTTTGGATAAACTTCGACTTGAGAGAGTCACCGATCTACGAAACTATGTGCGGGAAAATCAGGACTTTATCGGCAACCTGCTAAGCAAAGTTAAGATTAATCGTGTCAATGCAGCCACTTTAAAGTTATTCAATGCATTTGATGAAAAAGAATTTCTTAGCCAAGTAGACAAATCTTTTGGTCCGGGTGCAATGGATGTTTTTTTAGATTCTGTATGTGCCTATTGGGACGGCCAACATGTTTTTCGTTCTGAGACTAATTTCATCTCATTCGATGGCCGTCCCATTCAGAGCATTATCTCTTTTCGCATACCACAAAATGCTGCCGAATATAAAAATATCGCCATAACTATCGTTGATATTTCTGATCGCGTGCAGGCAGAACAGGCACTAATAGATAATCAGCAATTACTTGAAGAAGCACAATTGATGACACACACTGGAAACTGGGAGCTTGATGTGAAATCGTTGAAAGCGTTCTGGTCAGAAGAAGTGTTCTCTATCTTTGCCATGGAAATTACTGATGATGTCGGTCCGGCCTGTCTGGAAAAGGTATTACATCCTGATGATCGTCAGGCAGTACTTGCTTCACTTCAAGCGGCCGTCAATGATGGCTGCCATCATCATCTTAAGTACCGTATCATTCGTCCTGATGGAGAGATTCGCTGGATTGAATGTCAGGCAGTACAGAAATACAATGATCAGGGCGAAATTATCAAGTTAAGGGGCGTAATCCAGGATATAACTGAGCGCAAACAAGCCGAACAAAGGTTGATTTCACAAAAGGCGGAAACAGAACGTAGTGAAAGTAAATTCAAAGCGATTACCGAACAGGCAATAGAAGGTATTACAGTAGCCGATCTGGAAGGCAATTACACCTTCGTCAATAAGGCTTTTTGTGACATGGTGGGTTATAGTGATCAGGAACTTTTGCAGATGACGGTGTTTGATGTCAAGGCACCCGAACAGGATACATCTTCCTTTGAACGCACCAGGGGTAGTGATGAATGTCTGGCGGTTGAAGCTTATTTGCAGCACAAAAACGGCTCTGTATTTATTGCTGAAGTGATCGGTAAAGAGATTGAGTTTGGCGGTCAGACACGAGTACTCGGTACGATTCGGGATATTACCCGTCAGGTCAAAGCCGATGAACAGATCCGCACCTTATCTCAGGCTATCGAGCAAAGCCCTGTTTCGGTGATGATTACCGATACTGATGCGAATATAGAGTACGTCAATAAAGCATTTGAAAAAATAACAGGCTATAGCGCTGCAGAAGTACAGGGCTTAAATCCACGAATTTTAAAGGCTGATCAAAATTCAGTGAATGCTTACCATGAACTCTGGCAGTCACTGAGTGAAGGGAAAAACTGGCAGGGTGAGCTGCAAAGCCGCAAAAAAAATGGCGAGATATTTTGGGAATATGCGCATTTTGCACCCGTTATTGATGAGTATGGAGCGACATGTCATTACCTTGCTGTGAAAGAAGACATAAGCTTAAGAAAACAGCAGGAAGAACATATTCTGCATCAGGCTCATTTCGATGCACTGACCAACCTGCCCAATCGTTTCCTTTCCCTGGACAGACTCTCGCAGCTGATGCAGGAGGCTAAACGTGATAATCAGCATGTCGCGGTATTATTTCTGGATCTGGATGACTTTAAAAAAGTCAATGATACGCTGGGTCATGAAACAGGTGATAAGTTACTGATTGAAGCATCTGAACGATTGAAATCTGTTATCCGCAGCAGAGATACAATCGGCCGCTTTGGTGGTGATGAATTTATTGTATTGCTGGGTGGGTTAAAAGATTCGGTCGATGCACAGCCGGTAACAGAAAATTTATTAAAACGATTTCGTGATGCTTTTAAAATTGATGGACGTGAGCTGATGATTACCCTCAGTGTGGGTATCGCTGTCTATCCGCAAGATGGCGAGAGTACTTCAGAACTGCTGCGTAATGCCGATTCAGCGATGTATCATTCCAAGCAGCTTGGACGTAATACATTTTCTTATTTTACTAATAGAATGAATCGTGATGTATCTCGCAGGCTGGCCCTGGAAGAACAGATTCATGGTGCGCTTGATCGTGCTGAATTTAAAGTTTTTTATCAGCTAAAGATTGATGTCAATAATGGTCAGATAATTGGCACTGAAGCATTGCTGCGCTGGTTTAACCCGAAACTGGGTAATGTATCACCGGTTGAATTTATTCCCATAGCAGAACAAACAGGATTAATTGTGCCTTTGGGGAAATATGTTTTAACACAGGCAATGAAACAAACAGCTGTCTGGAAGAACATGGCGAGCGGAAGTTTCCGTATGGCTGTCAATCTCTCCCCCCGTCAGTTTCGTGATCCGGATCTGGTGAGTAGTATTGAGAATGCCATTGAGCAATCGGGTCTTACGGGAGAATTTCTGGAATTAGAAATTACTGAGGGAGTATTGATGGGTGGTCATAGCCTCGTTGATTCGTCTCTGGCAGCTTTAAGCAATCTGAGAATAAGTTTAGCCATGGATGATTTTGGTACCGGATATTCATCACTCAGTTACTTACGTACCTACCCATTCGATGTACTGAAAATAGATCGCAGCTTTGTTAGAGATATTACCCGGGATCCCGCTGATCGTGAACTTATTAATGCGACTATTGCCATGGCTCATGGCTTGAACCTGAAAGTTGTTGCCGAAGGGGTTGAGACGGCAGAACAATTTGCCTATTTAAAAAGTTTAAATTGTGATTATGTTCAGGGTTATCTATTTGGCAAACCAATGACAGAAATTGAGCTGACAGAGATCTTGAAAGAAAAAAGTGTTGTTGAAGTTTCTCAATAAGTGGGTGTCCCCAATTACTTCTCCAATTACTTTTTTAAAATTAATTGCTAATTAGGTGTAAAATCAGGAAGGTTTTGGGTATCCACATAACCATAGTCACGCAATATTTTTACACTAATTCAATGACCATAGAGATTTTATTATGACTTCAATTAAAAGAATTCTTTCTTTACTGCTTAAAGGAATATTTTCCCTATTGCTAATACTGATTCTCGCTTCAGTTGTCATCCTTGCACTGGAAATTAAGGTTGAATTAAATCATTTAAATAAGCCGGTAGAAATTGCAGTTGAACAGATGCTGGGCAGAGATTTTTCTATGAATGGAGATGTTGTGCTGATACCCACTCTCTGGCCAACATTGGAAATACATGATGTCTCTATAAATAATCCGGAAGAGAAAACCTGGGCATCAGGTAAAGAAATGATGCATTTTGGACGCTTACGTCTGCAATTGGGCTTATTGCCATTACTTTCGGGTAAAATTTATGTTGCTGACATGATTGCACAGGACATAACGCTAAATCTTGAAAGTGATGCAAATGGCAAGCAAAACTGGGATTTTGACCTGGCTTCTGCATCACCAGAGAAAGAGTCACCTCATAAAGAACCATCTGCTGCAGAACAAGCCTCGGAAATAAAAAATAATAGTTCCCGTCTTTTTCACCTTGAAGCAATGGAGCAAATAATTTTTAAGAATATTAATGTTCATTATTATGAGCCGGCACTGAATAAATCCCTGCAATTTAATTTAGAACAACTTGAGGGAAAGGTACTACCAGGTGAAGATATTGACCTGGTTTTTAATGGTCGATTGGTTGATAAAGAGTTTTCCGTGAAGTTAAAAGGCGGATCGCTGGCTCTTTTTCGTGACAAAAGCCAGGAATGGCCTCTGACCATGAACATGAATATAGCTGGAACTGATATTGAATTATCAGGTGCATTACAACGTGGCAGGCAACCTGCGCTTGTTGCTTCGCTGGAAGTGGGGAAAACAGATATTGGAGCCACTCTGAGCTGGTTTAAGGTAATTAATGGTTTGCAGGCAGGGACTGAACATATTAGTGTAAAGGCCAAAATTCAGGGTGATAATCTCTCTGATGTGATAAAAGATGCAGAACTTTCAATGGTATTAAAAAATGCCTGGTGGAACCTTGAGGATAAAAATACCGGCGGCAAACTGCCAATAAAAATTACTCAGGGCACTATTACAATTGAACCACAAAAAGCAGCTCAGATAGAACTTGACGGGGTATTAGAACAATCAAAAATTAATATTCAAATCACGGGTGCCCCCATTACTGACTACACGCGTAAAGAGTTGAAAACACCACTTGTTTTAGCCATTAAGACGAATAACACAAAGGTAACACTTAAAACTAAAATTTCACAGTCAATGGATGTGAAAAATATGGGTTTTAATATGGTGTTTACGGGTCAGTCATTAAGTGATTTGAATCAACTGACCAGAATGGATTTGCCACCATTGGGTCCTTATAAACTACAAGGTTATTTTGGCACCAATCAAAAAGGTTATCAAATCAAAAATCTTCTGCTAACGGTCAAAGAGAGTCAATTAAAGGGAAATATGCTTTTTGATACTCAGGCAAAACCACCTTATTTAAAAGTAGATTTAAAGAGCAAGCAGATACAAATTAATAATTTTGATGTGGGTCAGTGGTCACCTGCTGAGAAAAAAGATGACAAAGAAGTTAAAACAAAGCCTGAGAAAGAGCAAAAAGATAAGCATAAAAAAAATAAAGAACTGTCTCGTAAATTATTAAGTCATGAGACTTTAATCCGATATGATGTTGATATTCATGTCGCCGTTGATAACGTCCTATCCGGTAAAGACAATCTCGGTCATGGTGTGGCATCATTGGCTCTTAAGAAGGCACGATTAAACCTGAATTTAGCAGAATTAAAGATACCTGGTGGTGATATTAGTGCTGACTTTATTTATCATCCATCAGGAGAAAAAAATCTTGATATTGCTTTGCAGGCAAAGGTAACAAACTTTGATTATGGAATTTTGGCCAGACGTATTGATCCAAAGAGTGAGGTAAGTGGATTAATTGGTTTAGATATCGCTCTTGCGTCAAAAAACGCTAAGGATCTTGACTCCTTACTGGTTAATAGTCAGGGACATCTGGATTTTTTCTGGATACCTGAATCTCTGGATGCTGATTTATTTGAAATGTGGGCAATTAATATTATGAGTTCATTGTTGAAAAATGCTGATAAAGATGATTCTTCCAAGGTGAATTGTGTTGTTGCCCGGTTTGCCCTTAATGAAGGGAAGATGAGAGAAAAAGTTATTTTTGCAGATACCACTAAAATGAGAATGGCAGGCACTGCTGAAGCAGACTTTAAAGAACGCACAATTGAGGTAAAAGTGGCGCCTAAAGCAAAAAAAGCACAATTTTTTAGTCTGGCAACACCTGTTGGAATGAGGGGGCATTTTGATGATTTCAGTTTATCCATCAACCCTCTGAGTTTAACCACAACCGTTGTTTCTTTTATTACCAGTCCTCTGCACGTGCCGGTGCGGCGTTTGTTGAATAAAGGCCTGCCTGAAGATGGGCTGGAGGCTTGTCAGGCAATGTGGGAAGTCTCTGAAGAGGTTGAACTGAATCAGTAAACAAAATTATTTCTGGTAGTCTTTATGATGTCACAGCTAACAAGAATAGGCATATGGATTTAAAAAGCCCAGCTAAACTTTTTTAAACCAGTGATATAGACGTATGTGTCGGGTATGGCACTAAACTAAAGGTGTAATATCATCACACCTGCAAACTTTAGACATATTATTGTTATGGTTAGTGTACACAGATCAATCGCTTGGTTTTTTTATACTGTGCTCCTGTTTCTGTTTTAGTGACGAAGGTTGAGTAAAACACTTTCTTGTCCGTTTACGGGTGAGGTAATCCGAGATAACACCATATAATGCACCCAGTATTATGCCAATAATCAATGACAGAACAATATAATGGGCGTTCCATATGTAAATATATGACTGAGCCAGATAACCTGACTTGAAAAGATCAAATGCTCGCTGAAAATTGACCAGCATATTGTCATCAGTCTTTAAAAACTGAGTGAGCCCTGTGTGGGGTTTGTCAATCCAGAACCAGATTACCCAGCCACTAATAAAAGCAATAAAAGTATTACGCAGCATAGAAAAATGTTTCATCCTTTCCTGAGCAAGAAAACCACTTATGCAAACTTCTCATTTTTAATCTGCGATCAATACGATGAGTTTTAAGTGACAGCTTTGCCTAAAAGGCATTTATCAGCAATTGATTTAAAGCTTTAAGGCTTTATCCCCGGGGCCAGCAAAAAACCAGACAATCAGGCCTATAACAGGTAGAATGAGCACAATAGCAACCCATAGTATTTTCATTACAGTTGATTCAGCGCTTTTTATTATTTTAAAAATAGCAAAAATATCAGCCAGTAATATAATTAAACCTAAAATACCATTAGTTTGCATAGAGTTGTCTCCTGATAGGATTTTTAATGTTATTACATTATTATCTTCTAAAATATTTTTCTTATCAATACTCATAAATTAATATAAAAATATAATCATGAATTATGACATTAACATGAATTCAACGTCACAATTTATTTTCGTCCCGGCAAGCCAGTTGTTTGTGCCCCCAGTCAGTTATGAATGATGATATCCCTGGATGACTCAAATTATGTTCTAATGCTGTCATTGAACAACATTTGAAAAGAAGCTCTACCTCTGGTAACTATTGCCGCTGGTTAAAAACATGACTTTAATTTAACAGGATATTATTATGAACAAAAAAAATCATATGCGTTTATCTTTTATTTGTCTGGTTAACTTCCTGGTTATTTCTTCCAGCTATGCTGAAGTAAAATCAGATGCACAGATTGCAGAGGAAATATTGACTCAATCAGAATTATTCGAATGCCAGAATAACACAAAATCTTTAGCTCAAGCTGCGCAGCAGCTTAAAGAACGTTCAGAACAATTGATGACTGAAAAAATTAATATCAGTGAATTGGAGTTCAATAGAGAGCAGATGTATTCAGGTATTGATTTTCACAGTCAGGCATCTGTTGACAAATACAACCATTTAAATAATCAAATAAAGCGATTATCTCAAACATATACTGCAGATAGTGAAAGCTATAACAATGCGGTAAAACAATATAAGACAGATGTGGAGCGGCATCTGTTGGAATGTGATAATAAACGTTATTATGAACAATAAGTTTGATTAATAAGCCGGTTTTTTTAATTTTATTTTTATAAATACAGTCCAATTATAATTATAGTGACCGAAAACTATGTCAAAAAGATTAAGGGAATGGATAGAAACAGACGTTAAACAAGTCAGCAGCAAACCACTTCGCTGGTTGTCAGATCAATATTTTTTTCGTGACCCATCGCGTCCTATATTTTCCAATGCCGATTTTTTCTATCCCCCGGCTGATGGGATCATATTGTATGCAAAGAAAGTTACTCCAGATGAGAGTATCGTGGATATAAAGGGAAAACCTTATTCTTTGAACACGGCTATGAGAGATAAAGATTATGACAGGGAGAGTCTGGTTATTGGTATATTCATGACATTTTATGATGTCCATATTAACCGGATACCCTATGCAGGACGTCTAAGCTACAAAGAACTTGAACCTATCAGCAGCTATAACTATCCCATGCTTAATGTTGAAAAGGATATCGTCAATGATATTGTTCCTTATACGGAATTATTGAACAGCTTGGTGAACGGGAACTGGGAATAGCCAGTATTATTTTCAGTTGCTATTCACTGCTGCTCATTCCAACGGACAGTTTTTCAGAAACAGTGTGTTCAATGGTAAGTAATCTGATCGGTCAGAAAAAAAT
>DAOVUK010000254.1 GCA_030632625.1 Gammaproteobacteria bacterium | reverse complement strand
GGTGAGAGCCTTATTGAGGCGTAATCAACCATTATCTGTACCCACAGCAGAAAAAAACAATATTTATCAGTTTGGACCTTACACATATAACATTAAAACAAAGCAACTCTCTAATAATGATAATATATTAAAATTGACCTCATCAGAAGCCAGCTTGCTTAAAGTTTTTGTACAAGAACCAAATCAGGAACTTAGCCGTGATCATCTTTGCGAAGTTTTAAGGGGTTATGAGCTGGAACCTTTTGACCGTTCAATTGATGTACAGGTGAAACGGCTCAGAGAAAGGATTGAACTGGACACAAGTTCTCCGCAATACATTGTGACTGTGTGGGGAAAAGGGTATCAATTTATACCTCAGAGATAAACCTCCAATAGTCAGTGGTAAATAAAAAGATGCGTAATTTAGTTTTTATCAGTCTATGCTGTACCTTATTTTTTGTTAATACCTTATATGCCGATAAGAAAACAGTTCTGAAAATAATCACTGCCCCCGAAGTCAATGAGATGCTTGATAAGGACGGGGTGTGGGTGATTAACTCGTTAACCAGTATTGAATACAGTATTCAACATATTCCAGGTTCGATAAATATTCCATTGAGTGAGATGGGTAATAAACATAAGTTACCCGATGATAAAAATAGCACCCTGATTTTCTATTGCATGGGAAACCACTGCTTATACAGTAATAAAGCCAGTCTGAAAGCGATAGCGCTTGGTTATAAAAATGTCTACTGGTTTGAAGGTGGAATTCCTGACTGGTATCGCTTTAATTATCCTATGAGAATTAATAAATACTTAAAATCAATACCGGTTAAAAAGTTAAGTCCTGATAAAATTGCAGAACTCATTGAACAGCAGAAAGTGATTATATTGGATGTGACACCTGATTGGTGGCGTGCTGATCATGGGGTGGCAATTGAAGTTTCGCTGAATCTGCCTCTGGGAAATTTACAAGAGACCTATAAAAAAATCCCTCTGGATAAACCCCTTATTATAGTTGATTGCCTGATGCGACAATCACCCAGCGCTGCCCGATTTCTAATCAGTAAAGGATACTCGGTCTCGGGAGTGTTAAAAGGAGGAATTACTCGCTGGGAAAGGGAAGGCTTTCCAGTCATTAAGCGAAGTTCAGTGATATTAAATGTCGCTGCAAAGAACTGTCCAGATAAAAATATCCTCAGCAATCCAGGGGGTATTAATTTAACTGTCGCAGCCAACTGCGGGGAATACACCCGAAGTGATTTATTGAATGAGAATAATTAATGCCCTGTTACTATTATTCATTATCCTGCTCGGATTCGTTATATCTAATGACCTCTATACAACTTATAAATGGAATCAGAGTGTCCAGCGGGAGATACAGGATAACTTAAAAAATAAAGTCACTATTGCTTATTCAGTCCTGTTAAACGAAATAGACAAATTTGAGCATAAAGCGCTGCTGGTCGGCGAATTAAACGCAAAACTGATCCCCTTACTTGAGTATGATAACTACTATAGTATTGATATCCTGTTAAAAAACATCTCATCTTTATACGACATTGACCTGATGTATCTATTGAATGATGAAAACGTACTTTCTTCCAGTAATACCACTCTGAAAAATATCAATATAGCAGATCAATTCAGTCTGCAAAGCAACCCGTCAGAATTAATAAAAATCCCCTTAGAAATGGCGGCAGGATTTGTTTCTGAAAGCACAAATCATTCATTGTTAGGGATTCGCTCGGTGGTGAAATTGCTCTATGACAATGGCGATTTGGCTGGTCATATTGTGATGCTGAAAATAGTTAATAATAATCAAAACTTAATTAAACGTATTGCTGAATTGGTAACAGCCAATGTTTTAATTATTGATAATAGCAACGACGTAGTTCTGAGCACTTTTTCTGGTATTGAGATCCCGGATATTTCACCATACATGACAAATAGTAAGTCCTATTTGTCAGAGAAAAAAGAATTATTGGATGGTAAAGGAAATAAAATAGCTAGTCTGATTATCACTTTAAGTGAACAGGAGTTAAAAGAACATTATTCATTAATAACAATACAACAATTTTTACCACTTATAATTACCTTATTATTGTCAATAATACTTTTATTGGTATTGAAATATCATGTTTTTGATCATATTAAAAACATGATTGATGCCCTGAAGAACGTAGCACAAGGTGATTTGCTAACCCGGGTTGAACTGCCTTTAATGCTGGTTCAAGGGAATGAAGTCACCGATATGCTGGTGAATTTTAATAGTACTATGGAACAACTGCAGCACTTGTACGTGGCACTGGAGAATAGCCGAATGCAGTTTGAAATATTAAATCGCAAATTGACCAAAGAAGTGCGGCAGAAAAAAAAGGCAGAGCAGGCAGCAGAGAGTGCGAATCAGGCTAAAACTCTGTTTCTGGCAAATATGAGCCATGAAATCAGGACACCGCTTAATGTTATTTTAGGTTATGTACAAATTTTGCAACGGGATCAACAGCTGACAGATATTCATAAACAGGCTATAACAACCATTGAACGCAGCGGCAGACATTTACTCGGCTTAGTCAATGAAATCCTGGATCTATCCAAAATTGAATCCGGAAAAATGATCGTCAATAAAACAGAATTTAATCTGGTCGCATTATTAATGGATGTTTTCGAGTTATTTAAGACACAAAGTATTGAAAAACAGATTGAATACCACCTTGATATCAGCAGCAACATTTCATCAGGGTACTGGGTATTGTCTGATGAAAATAAGTTACGGCAAATATTAATCAACTTGATCAGTAATGCCATAAAATTTACTGATACAGGTACAGTCACACTAAAAGTATCAAATGATTCAAACGAGAGTGTTCTGTTTCAAATTATAGATACTGGAGCGGGAATAGATGATTCTGAGTTAGAAGACATTTTTTTAATATTCCAGCAAGCTGAAGATGGTGTAAAAAAAGGTGGTTCCGGATTAGGTTTGGCAATAGCTCACTCACAAGTCGCCATCCTGGGAGGGGAACTATTCGTTGACTCCTCTTATGGGGCTGGCAGCAGATTTTATTTCGAACTGCCTCTGAAAAAGATTATTTCCCCGCAAGATGTCAAGGATGATTTTCCTCTGATGAAGTTGAATCATTATGAAAAATTATCCGCTTTGGTGGTTGATGATAATCTTGAAAATCGTGGCATGTTGGACCTGTTATTAACGCAAATAGGCGTAGAAGCAGTACAGGCAAAAACAGTTTCAGACACGATGGATAAATTGGCCAGCAAAAATTTTTATATCGTTTTTATGAATTATTATATGCCTGATAGAAAAGACTCTGACATCGTTCGAGAAATTAAACATCAATACCCTGATATCAAGGTAGTGATTATTTCAGCCAATTCCTTTGATAATGAAAAAGAACGATGTGAAGCTGCCGGGTGTGATGGTTTTATTATTAAACCCTATGATATCAGAGATATTTACCACTATTTTGATGGTATATCAGATGCCTCTCAGGTTATTGCATATCCTGATGAGGCAATAACCTGGCTCCATCCGATAGAGTCTCTAGCGCTAAGCGAAGAAATGCTTGCTCAGTTATACGAGTCGGCAGAATTTTGTATTATTACCCGTTTGCATAAAATAACAGCGGAATTACAAGTTCAGGGCGGCAATAAAGCAGCCTATGCAAAATATTTGAGACAGTGTATCGAGCAGCATGATATGCAGGCAATATTGAAAACTCTGGAAAAATAAAAGCCTCCGCTTAGGGGGTAAGCAATTATCCTAGAATAATCAAATGGAAAACAGTCAAATGGAAAATATAGTTCAGTGGTCAGATCTGACAGGAATGAAAATACTCCTGGTTGATGATACAACTGCTAATCTGGATGTATTAAGTAAAATATTAGGCTCAGAAAACTATGAAATTGCCCTGGCAAAAAGCGGCGAGCAGGCATTAAAAACAGCGATTCATTTCCAGCCTGATCTCATATTACTGGATATTATGATGCCGGAAATGGATGGTTTTGAAACGGCAAGGAAATTGATATCTAATGACACAATTAGAGATATTCCTTTTATTTTTATCACTGCCAAGTCAGCTATTGAGGATATTGTTAAGGGCTTTGAAAATGGTTGTGTTGATTATATCGTCAAACCGTTCCAGCAGAATGAGGTTTGTGCCCGGGTTAAAACTCATCTGCAGCTGCAGGCGGCGAAAAAATCTTTAAAATTGCTCAACCAACAAAAAAACAGACTATTAGGTATTGCCGCACATGATATTCGTGGTCCTCTGGGAGGAATTCTGGCCAATCTGGAAATTCTGCAAGATCAGGCGTTGAATCTTTCACAAGATAAAAAAGAGGAGTGTATCAATACCGCGTATACAACAGCCAACCATTTATTAACTCTGGTTAATGATCTTTTGGATGTATCGGTTATTGAAACAGGTGAACTGCGCTTACAGATAAGTTCAGGAAATCTCAAACAGCTAATAAAACAGCGTCTTAATTTATACAATATGCAGGCAAACATTAAGAACATTAGCATTATCCCGCATTTATCAGTTGAGCCTCAGGTTGCAATGGATAAAAATCGCATCACTCAGGTGCTTGATAATCTGATTATTAATGCGATTAAGTTTACCCCGCAAGGCAAATCAATCTCGGTGCAGTTAGAAATAGATCAACATTTTGCTAAAACAAGCATTATCAATGAGGGGCCTGGTTTTACTGTGGCAGAGCAGCAGTATATTTTTTCTGATGAAAGTAAACTGGATAACAAACCCACAGCGGGAGAAAAAAGTACCTGCCTGGGTTTGGCAATTGCCAGGGAAATCATTGCCAGCCATCAGGGTGAATTATGCTTAAATAGTGTCCCAGAAAAATATTCACTGTTCAGCTTTACCCTGCCGCTAGCGGATGACGGTGCTGAAATTAAGCGCAGCCATAATTAAACATTTGTTAAGCGCTTATCAGGCTAAATGGAAAGCTGCTTCTTGTTGTTTATGCTATTATTAGAATCCTGAATAATAGAAAAAAGGTAGAATATGAGCAAGGTAAAAATTTACAGTACCGGAACCTGTCCGATGTGTACTCGGGCTAAGGGCTTGATGGATAAATGGAATATTGAATTTGCAGAAGTTCGGGTCGATATCGATCGTGCAGGGCTAATAGAATATCAAAAAGTGACTAATGGGGCTCGAACTGTACCCCAGATAACCGTTAACGGGAAATGGATTGGTAGTTTGACAGAGTTAACAGAACTGCATATGGATGGCGAGCTGGATCATCTCATGCAGGCGAGTTGATATTAAAAATAATCACCGGGAATAGTTTTTTCATCGCATTCATTCAGTCCATTTTTTATCGATACAGTTTTTTTGGTTCTTCATATTATTGCGTACTTTTTGTATTCACTCGGTGAATTCAGCCATTCATAGATAGAGTAGAGACGTTGCATGCAACGTCTCTACGTATGCTTACCACCCTGGAGGTCGTTACGTGCCCGTAGAGATAAGGCATGCCTTGTCTCTACAATTTGGAAAAGTACGTATTTCTGTGAAGAACCAAAGTCTGCTGTGTAGCTCTTTCTTTATTAAGGCGCTTTTTGTGAAGGAATGGGTG
>DAOVUK010000064.1 GCA_030632625.1 Gammaproteobacteria bacterium | reverse complement strand
CATTCAATACCCTTAAAGGTATGGGTATAAGAAATGTTAAAGTTCATACAGAAATTGTGAGCAAGTATCAATACATTGTTTCTGTACGCACACCTGTTGAATCTGTAGTAAATGCTGCTCAGGCCAAACCCGTTTCAGGCAAAAAAGATCGACCTGCAGCAAAAATACCAAAGCCGATAGAAAAGGTCACTCAGCCAGCTCAGGATATTAGTACTTCAGAGACAGATGAATCAATGATTATTGTCATGTCTGATACGCCTGATATGGCTTATGAGATTGCTCTTGATGACACGGAAATTGATGATGGTCTGGACTGGGGAGCCAGCTTTAATTTAGAGGAGGCTCTCTTTACCCGTAGCGTACAGGATGCCAACCATACTGAATATGTACATGCTGATGCTTATGTTGAAAAACAATTAAATGAGCACTGGGACATTAAATTGTCAGCCAGAGTTGATGGTACTTATCAGCGTGGCAAGCATTCAACAGATTATAGTGATACTGATTTTGATTATGGTGATTCGTACATTCGTTATAGAGATGAAGCTTATCGAATTACCGTAGGTGCGCAAACGATACGTTGGGGTAAGGTGGATAATTTAGGGCCGCTGGACAATATGGCAACGCTGGATTTATCTCGAGGCACTTTATTTAAGTGGGGAGAAAACTACCGGGCTTCTCCTGCTATTCGCCTGGAAAGTTTTCTTGAGCAGGGCAAGCTGGATTTTGTTTATTTACCGGAGTTTCGCGAAGCAGAACTGGCTGACAAAGAGGATGTCTGGTATCCCATTGATTTTAGAAATGGTCGTATACTTGGTTTTAAATCGAATCCGCTGATGAGTACTATTGTGCAAAATGCAAGAGTTGATGATGATATCAGCAGTGATGATGGTTTTGGTGCGCGTTATTCAACAACAGTAGATTCGTTTGACCTGGGTGTTACCTTACAATATGTCCGCTTGTCAGCCCCTTATTATCATATTAATGAGTCCATTCGTCAGGCATTGCAAAGCAGTAACCCGGCGAATGCTTTATCAGCCGCAGCAAATGCGCCCTATACTTTTCAGGAAGAGCATCCCAAAAACTGGATTGTAGGTGCCGATGCTGCTTTTGACTGGCAATCAGCCACCTGGCGAATGGAAGCCGGATGGTTTTCTGATATGCCGGCCACAACCAGTACTTTAGAATATAAAACCTATAATGGCTTCCAGTGGGCAGGCAGTGCTGAGTTCTATCCGGGGGATGCGGATACCCGTATTAATCTTCAGCTTTCCGGACGACATATTGATGAAAAAGATAAAATTTTAGATTTAGATAATGTGGTCGCCTTGAGTGGCGAGGTAGAAAGCCTGTTTGCTAATGATCGCTGGAAACTGAGCGGGCGTTTTAATGTGGGGTTAAGTGATAAGGATTATTTATTGTCACCTGAAATTGCTTTTCTGGGCTGGGAACCTTTTGAAGTTTATACCGCTTATCATTATCTTGATGGCGCAGAACAAACCATCGGCGGCTTTTATCAGAGAAATAATATGCTGATGTTTGGTTTGAGGGGTAAGTACTAAAGGTGCTGAATTCAGACCTCAACACTTAACTTAAATAATCTGCCCCAAAGCCAGTGCTGATATCAGATAGACCAAAAATTGGACATTTGTCTCTTTCTACATAGTATCTACAATAATTCTGTCCAATAAAAGTGGTATCATATGGGCAATTTGGAGAGGTCTGTAGTTAATCCGGAGCTTTTTTAATGCGGTAATTATGCCGACATGAGCGGGTAAACGTGTTCCGCAACCGGCTAAAACAGAGACAATGCAATGGTTTGCATCTTTTGCAATAGTGGACATGCAGATATTCTCAGTTTTTTCCGGCAATTTTTTTTATTATATCTGCCAGCGGTATTAATTCCACAATAGCACGAAACAGAACTCTGTTTTGTTTAATCAGGCCATAGCATTCATAAGATTGAGTAGTGTCAGGGATTGTATCGTTTTCCTGTTTTTTTATCAGGATGTGCAGCACATCGTTACTTTTTAATTGTGACTGGCAATGGCGGTCAATGCTGATTTTGTGTGAACTGTAAACCATTGGGAATTTTTCAAAATCTAATTGTTTCACTAATGATTTTTCCAATAATGCACAGGAAATAAAGGCGCAGGGAAAAATTTCAGGGAAGTGATACTGGCCTGCCAATTCATCAAAAAATAATCGTTGATCGACCAGCGAACCACATAAAAAATTTTTAGCATTACTGATATTCAGATATTTTCTTTTTAAAAAGTAGCTGCCCTGCTCTTGCCCTAAAAAACTGCGGTCAGGATAAACGTTAAGATTTTCTTTCATCTGTGCAATTTTTGTTTCATTTAAAAACAGGGGGCGTTGTGTTTCTTTTTTAAAACCAATCAAAGATAGCCTGCCGTCAGCTTTAACACTGATACGGTTGCTCATGGCAGGATTTTCGTTATCGGTGAATAAGGTCTTTTTTATATCGACTGTAACAGCTTGTCCGGGTTTTATGGCATTAGCAAAAGAAAACTGGTAATTGCTGAAATTGAGCTTGTTTTCAAGAATAAAGTTTTCTTCTTTATGGTGTTGTCGATGACGCTGTATTTTGTGCTCAATGAGTGATTCAATTTGAAAACCAAGCACAATCGGGCCCTGAAACGGATTTTGAACAATTTTATGCCATCTTTGAGCATCATGAAAAAGGTTAAAGTCATCAGTGGCATTGCGAGCGACATCAATGTGAATCTGACTGAATTGTTCTTTCGATAAATGAACCAACATTCTATTTATTCCATAATGATCAAAGTTTTATTAATTAATACTCTAGCCATAAAATTAAAAAACGTCCATGGAATTTGGGTGTTTTTCAGTTATACTGAAATAGAAACTACAGAGACCAAGACACTTATTCATGAAAGATATTCTTAAAGACATATTGGCTGATCCGCATTTTCCAGAAGATTTGGCCTGGAAAAGACGTTGTTTTTATAAGAATGAAGTGATTGTCGAAGAAGGGGATGAAGGTGGCAGTCTTTTTATTGTTGAGGAAGGCAAGCTGAGAGTTTCAGGTAATATTGAACTAGAAGAGAAAAAACATATACAGGCCGGTATCTGGGAACTGAAGGAGAACGATGTTTTTGGTGAAATTGCACTTTATACCTCTCAGTCTCGAACGGCATCAGTGAAAGCAATAACGGATGGCTGTCTTGTGGAGATCAATGGTAAAAGTCTGGGTGCTTATTTAGATGAGCATCCTGAATCAGGCTATCTTTTTTATAAAAAATTATTTGAAGTGATAATCGAGCGCCTTAATCGAGCCAATCATCGTGTGAGTGATTTATTTGCATGGGGGCTGAAAGTCCATGACATTGAAAAACACTTGTAAATAATGTGCTGTAGAACCAATACTGTTCGGCACACAATTTCTTTATTGAATAAAACAAAAATAAAGTAAAAAATAAAGGACCAGGGGACGATGTGCTCATTAATCGTTATATCAAGGGGGAATGCCATTCTTCAGGTGAAATTAATAAAGTGCATGAAATCATTGATATCTGGCGGCACCGTTTGAGGGATATCAGCTGGTTTATGCGCAGTCTTAATGAATATATCTCACGTAAAGCCAATGAAGAAGATAATTGCAAAGGTCATTTCTGGGAAAGCCGTTTCAAAAGTCAGGCATTATTAAATGAGCTGGCTTCCCCTCTTTGTTGAGTTCATTTGATAATT
Organism: Gammaproteobacteria bacterium; assembly: GCA_030632625.1. GTDB lineage: Bacteria > Pseudomonadota > Gammaproteobacteria > GRL18 > GRL18 > GRL18. The sequence continues at coordinate 6,683 of DAOVUK010000064.1, read as the reverse complement.
CTAAGCTAAAGTCTGAAACTTATCCTATAATTGTCGCAATACAAAGAAGAATATAAGAACACAAATGTAGGATTTTACGACTATTTTAATGAGTAATTAGACTATATAATGTTGCACGAATGAGAATATTATATAAAACTTTCGGGACAGATCAAATAAGCCAATTTATCTTTACACTTTTTTACCCCCTCCCCAACCCTCCCCCTCAAAAGACAGGGGGAGGGAGTTAGAGCCAGAGGTAAGTGAGGCTCTAGCTCTTAGTTCCTCTCCCTTGGTCTTTTTCAGGGGGGAGGTTAGGAGGGGGGTAAGTTTTAAAGCGTAAAGCAGGATTGGTCAGTCCCAAACTTTCTGTACACTTTTATTTGTAAAAATAGTTGACAGTTACGTTATTACTTATAAACTGTAAATGACAAATAAAAATAATTTTTAACACTTCAGACATCTTGATTTCGAGGAGATGGAAAAATGCAAATCAACAGGAAATTGGTCGCTATAGCTTTAGCCACTATGGTTATTGTTCTCAACGGCTGTACTAATCCGGTGTATCCCCCTTTACCGTCTAGTCAACCGATTGCTCCCTTTACGACTGAGCATGAACAATATAGATATATTGTTGGTCCCGGTGACAGCCTCAGTATCTTTGTCTGGCGAAATCCTGAGGTATCAACATCCGCCACGGTGAGACCTGATGGTTATATTACAGCGCCTCTGGTCGAAGATTTGAAAGTCAGTGAAAAAACCCCCACAGAAATTGCCCGTCTGTATGAAAAAGTACTGGGTGAGTATATTAAAGATCCCATTGTGAGCGTTACTGTTGGTGGTTTTGTTGGACCTTACCGTGAACAGGTTAGAGTAATTGGCGAAGCATCAGAACCTCAGGCTTTACCTTATAAAGAGCATATGACATTGTTGGATTTGATGATTGTGGTGGGAGGCTTAACTGAATTTGCCGATGGTGACAAAGCAATACTCTCCAGAGTGATTGAAAACCATAATGAACAATATACAGTCCGTATTGAGTCATTGATTCAGGATGGTGATTTATCTGCTAATGTGAATATCCTCCCTGGTGATATTCTGATCATACCAGAAGCCTGGTTCTGATAGATATAAAGTAAGGATTTATAAGTGCAAGAGATTTTAGAGCAGATTTTTGGCTACCTGAAAGGGATCTGGAATAAACGCTGGTATGCAATGGGTTTTGCCTGGATAATCTGCATCGCAGGATGGGGGTATGTCTACAATATGCCCAACCAGTATCAGTCTACAGGGAAGTTGTATATTGATACTCAGTCACTATTAAGACCTCTATTGAGAGGTCTTGCCATTCAAACCAATGTTGAGCAGCAGGTCAGATTAATGGTCAAGACTCTGCTGACTCGCCCCAATGTGATTAAAATCATTAATATTGCTGATCTTGATCTCTATGTTGAGGGCGATCAAGCGATGAATGGTCTGATTAAATCATTGCAGGGTAAAATTAAAATAACAAAAACAGGTCGGGAAAATCTTTACGACATCTCTGTTCATCATACTGATCCTGAAATTGCTCAGCGTATTGTCCAGGCAACATTGACAGTGTTTGTAGAAAATACCTTGGGTGAAGGAAGAGAAGAATCAGATTCAGCCAAAAAGTTTATTGATAAACAAATAAAAGAGTATGAAAAACGACTGGTAAAGGCAGAACGAAAACTGACCGAATTTAAGCAGACAAATTATGAAATGTTGTCTTCCGGGCAGGGTTATTATTCCCAAATGAAATCTGCGCAAAGCCAATTGGAACAGGCAAAATTAGAATTAAAAGAAGCCATAGAAAATAAGATCGCATTGGAAGAAGAGCTTGAAGATATTGAAGATGATATAGAGTCTTATGATCTGATTCCATCGCCGACATCAGGGCCAGCCATTGCCAGCAGCTATGATGCCAGAATAGTGACGCTTGAAGCAGATATTGATAATTATTTGATCAGTTATACTGAAAAACACCCTGATGTTATTTCTGCCAAACGTTTGTTAGAACGATTGACAGCTAAACGAAGCAGTGAAATTGCCGCATATAAATCCAGTAAAAAAAGCAATGAAGATGTAATATCTGCAGATGTTGGTAATAATCCGGTATATCAGCAATTAAAAATTAGTCTGAGTCAGGCAAGTGCTGTGGTGCAAACCCTGAATGTGCGAATTATAGAGTATGAGGCACGTTATGAAAAAATGAAAAAACTGGTTAATACAGTGCCGGAAATTGACGCCAAACTGGTTGCTTTAAATCGTGATTATAATGTAACTAAAGATCAGTATAATAAGTTTTTGCAAAAAAGAGAGTCTGCCAGTATTTCTCGTAGTGTCGATCAAACGACGGATAGTGTTCAATTTCGGATTATAGAACAACCACGAGTGATAGATAAGCCCGTTGGTCCAAAGCGAATTTTGTTTTCCTCTCTGGTCTTGCTGGTATCTCTGGGGGCTGGTATGGGGGTCTCTTTTTTGCTTTCACAATTAAAACCGGTGTTTAATTCCGTGCACGCAATTTCTCAGGTAACCAGCTACCCTGTTTTAGGCACGGTTTCTGCCATAAGCTCACCAGCACAGAAGCAAAGAAGAATGATGATGGCTTTATCTTTTTTCCTTTTACTTATGGCATTGGTCGCTGTTTATAGTGCCCTGATGGCCTGGTATTATTTTTGAGCATAACACGGTAATATATTTATATGAGTACAATTGAAAGAGCATTAGGTAAAGATAAGTCTCTTGCAGAAAAAAACAAAATTACAGCAGAAAATAATACTGGCACAAATCAACAGAGCCAGGCTGAACTGAATAAGCAATATTTAGAAAAAAATATCACAAATGATGTGCTTGATAGTTCAGATAAATTACTTGATGAACAAGATGCTGTTATTGCTAATGCCTTAAATCTACAAACAACTACGGAACAAAAACAGATTAATCATGTCTCTGCTCAATCCGCCCATGTTGAAATTGATCTGCAGCATCTGGCCGATCAAGGGATTATTGTTCCGAGTGAAGAAAGAAGCATCTTGAACGAAGAATATCGAAGAATAAAGCAGCCATTGATTAATAATGTTAAAGGAAAATCTGCACAAGTTATTGAAAAAGCAAATTTAATTCAAGTAACCAGTGCGTTAGCAAGTGAAGGCAAAACCTTTACAGCCATTAATCTGGCTATGGCCATTTCCCAGGAATTTGACCATACGGTTTTATTGGTGGATGCCGATCTGCTCAGGCCATCAATGAATGATGTTTTTGGTCTTGAAGAAAGAGCAGGTTTATCTGAGTATCTTTCAGGCGAGGTTAATAGTCTTTCTGAAGTATTATTAACGACTAATATACCCAAATTGACATTATTACTTGCAGGAAAACAACATCATTTAACCAGTGAGCTTTTTAGTAGTTATCTAATGGAGAATTTATTTACCGAGCTGTCAGGACGTTATAGTGACCGGATTATTATTATTGATTCGCCACCTGTACTGCACACTAATGAAGCTAATATTCTGGCAAAAAACGTAGGGCAAATTGTTTTTGTGATTGAACAAAACAGAACCGCACAGACAGAAGTAAAAGACGCTTTATCTCAATTTGATGACAATAGTGTGATTGGCATTGTTATGAATAAAAGTCGCGGTGGCGATTCGAGCAGTGTTTATGGCTATTACTATTAATAAAAAAGCAGTTTATATATTGTCATTAACCATGCTTGCGAGTCTAAATGGATTTGCGAAAGCTGAGGTTAATAAATTTAATCCATCTATTTCAGTAGGCATGACTTATACTGATAATGTTGATTTAACACACACTAATAAAGATAGCGATCTGGTACTTCGTGTGACACCAGGTCTGGGAACAGGGATTACTACCGAGGGGAGCCGGTTAAGAACCCAGTTAAATTATAGTGTCAGTGGCTTGTCGTATGAATCCAATAGCAGCAGCAATGATTTTTACCATAATCTATCATCCAGTGCGACGGCTGAAATTGTAAAGAATGCTATTTTCCTTGATGGTTTTGCCAATACAAGACAGGTGCTGCTGGATCAAAATACCAGTGCCTCTTCAGATAACATCAGTGGTTCAGATAATCTGACCAACACTTATACTTATGGCTTGACTGCTTCCTGGAAGAAAAATTGGGAACGTTATGCCACATCAGATATTAGTTATGGTTATGATGAAGTGAAACTAAGTGGCGGAGAGGACAGCACAGGAAACCAGATTAATTTTCATTTAGCGAATGGACCAAAATTTACTCAGTATTTTTGGGATCTCAATTATAATTATAATGAGACACGTTATGATAGCGATAGCCCGGATACCACAACAAAAATAGCTTATGTCACTCTGGGATATCATTACTCTCGCTTATTAGATTTAAGGATTAGACTCGGTCAGGAAGATTATGATGATACCGTAGATGATGGCTTTGGCTGGACTATCGGTGGTAACTGGCATCCAAGTCCCAGGACTTCTTTAGATGCGAGTTGGGGGGAACGGGCCTTTGGTCGAACTGCTTTTTTAGATTTTTCTCATCGACACAAACGCATCACCTGGCAAGTAAATTATAGCGATGACGTAACCAATAGTCGTGGGCAACTTATTGATAATAGCCAGGCGATTAATGATATTAATGCCAACCCGGATGAAAACCAAAATTCAAATATTAATGATATTAATGTACCTCTGGCAACCTTTAATCCGAATTTACGTTTAACTCGTCGTTTAACAGGCAGTGCATCCTATCAATTTAGTAAATCAACTTTTACTCTGAGTCTTTATGCTGAACGTCTATACTTTGATGATGCTGACAATAAAGACAATGATAATCGAGGAACCAGTTTGGACTGGGGTTTTCGAATAGGTGGAAAAACGTCAATGAATACTCGTCTTTCCTGGGATAGTCTGGAAGATGTGACTGTTAATAATACCCAGAACAGAACTACTTTAGACTGGTCTCTAAGCAGAACTTTTTCACCAACACTCACGGGTAATATTGGCTACAGATATACCAACAATGATGCAGATCTAAAAACGAGTGAATATGATGAAAATAGGGTTTTTGTCAATCTGTCAAAAAGTTATCGATAATTATTAACCTGAAAAAGGCTTATGTTTAAATTAATTTGTGTAGTAGGCGCTCGCCCCAACTTTATGAAAATCGCACCTGTTATGGATGCCTTCTCTAAATATACAGAGTCAAAATCAGCCGAAAAATTTAATATCAAGCTGGTGCATACCGGACAGCACTATGATGACAATATGAAGGCCCAATTCTTTACCCAATTAGGCATTCCAGAACCTGATATTGATCTGGGTGTGGGTGGTGGCAGCCATGCCGTGCAAACAGCTGAAGTGATGAAACGCTTTGAACCTGTTATGGATGACTTTCAGCCTGATGCTATTATTGTGGTTGGTGATGTCAATTCAACAATAGCCTGTGCTCTGGTGGCAGTGAAAAAACAAATCCCGGTCATTCACATTGAAGCAGGACTTCGAAGTTATGACCGTTATATGCCTGAAGAAATCAATCGAGTTTTAACCGACCAGATATCGGATCGTTTATATATTACAGAAAGAAGTGCTGAAGATAATCTGGCAAGAGAGGGTATTGATACAGACAGAGTCTGTTTTGTTGGTAATGTCATGATTGACACCTTGAAGAAAAATGCACAAAAAGCCATTCATTTTTCTGAAACATTACACAGCTACAATATTAAAACACAGATTCAAGCTCTCGTTAAAGAGAAACAGTATTCTCTGGTGACCATGCATCGTCCATCAAATGTTGATGAGCCGGAAGTGCTGGAACGACTACTGGAAGCTATTGCAAAAACCAGTCAGACAATCCCTGTCATCTTTCCTGTACATCCAAGAACCAGTAGTAAAATCAAAGAATTTAAACTGGACAAATACCTGCAAAATGATCAGATCATCACTTTACCGCCTCTGGGTTATATGCAGTTAGTCGGCTTAATGAAAAGTGCAAAACTGGTGATAACAGACTCTGGCGGCATTCAGGAAGAAACTACTGCTTTAGGTATCCCTTGTATTACCATCAGAGAAAATACTGAGCGGCCAATAACTGTTGACCAGGGGACAAACACGATAGTCGGTACTAATAGTGAACTGATACAAGAGACTTTTGATGAAATTATTAATCATGGTGGAAAATCAGGACGTGAGCCCGAACTCTGGGACGGCCATGCTGCAGAAAGAATTGTTAAAGACATTGCCTCATGGTTAACATCAAAAGCACCGCTCTGATCCCTCCCTTTTTTAAAGGGAGGCTAGGAGGGTTTATAAACAATATATGAAAATCAATAAAATAACAAATGCCATGAGTGTCGATGTGGAAGACTATTTTCAGGTTGCGGCATTTGAAAAAAATATTGACCCATCTGATTGGGATAAATTACCTTGTCGGGTTGAAAATAACACACACAAAATACTCGAAATGTTTGAGCAAGCCAATGTCCACAGTACATTCTTTGTCCTGGGCTGGGTTGCAGAACGCTACCCTGAACTGGTTCAAGCGATTGTTGATCAGGGACACGAACTCGCCAGTCATGGCTATGCCCATCAAAGAGCAACATTACAAAGCAGAGCAGTTTTTCGGGATGATATCGATCGGGCAAAAAAATTACTGGAAGATATCAGCGGCAAAAAAATAT
>DAOVUK010000081.1 GCA_030632625.1 Gammaproteobacteria bacterium | reverse complement strand
CATTACAGCGTATATCGGCAATTTTATTAATGATGTCATACACTTTTTGCATATTTCCACCCGTACCAATCAGGCGATAGCGATCATCCTGAGCCTGCTGTGCCTTTAAACGCTCCTTTAAGCGAGAATTTTCTGCTTTTAAAATGGACACATTAAGCGCTTTACCAATAGTGATTTTTAATTCTTCAATATCAAATGGTTTTTTAACAAAATCCGTTGCCCCCAGGCGTAAGACTTCAATCGCATTATCTACATTTGAATAAGCGGTGATCACAATCACCGGGATCTGTTTATCCAGCTCGCGTATTTGTGCCAGGACTTCAGCACCTGTCAGGTGGGGCATCTGCATATCAGTGATCACCAGATCGGCGCTTTCTCTGGAAAAATAGTCCATTGCCTCAACAGGATCAACAAAGATCTGACAGTCATAAGTGTCATCCAGATAACGCGCCATCAAACGCCCGGCTTTAGGTTCATCATCAATAATTATTAATTTTTGTTTTATAACTGCTTTCATGCTAATTTTTTCTACTGCGTTCTACTGCGTTCTGAGCCATAACGGGTAATTTAATATTAACCACAGCACCGCCATCTGCGGCATTTTCAATATTCAACTGACCTTTATGATTTTGCACTATGCCCAATGAAATCGATAAACCCAGTCCAGTACCCCGGCCAACTTCCTTGGTGGTAAAAAACGGGTCAAAGATCTGAGCCATGATGGTTTCGTCAATACCTGAACCATAATCACGGACAGCTATAGTCACATTTTTTTCACCCGTGCTTAAAGACTCCAGTGTTAAAGAGATGTCAATCTGTTTCTGCCGTGGATACTTATCCTGAAAAACAACATCATTCTCTGAGCTGGCCTGTATGGCATTGAGCAGGATGTTAACCAATGCCTGCTGCAGCTTACCCGGATCGCCCAGAATCATAATACTATCATGGGCGCTGATATCATCAATGCCCACTATTTTTACCTGTGCCCGCTTGGCCTCCTGCTTCACCAGTCCTTCCAGGTTCCTGAGTAAATTGCTAAGACAAATAGCTTTAAATTCCTTATCCGGTATTTGTCGGGAGAAACTCAGTACCCCCTGCACAATTTCTGAAGCTCTGAGCACCTCCTCATCCAGTGAGCGAATATCCTCTAACATCGCATCAAAAGTGTCAGCAGACTCATTATCCCGCAAGTGCGCCTGTTTGCTGTTTTTTTCTAAATCCCGTTGAATCAAGCGAGACAAGGAACGAATATTATTCAGCGGATTATTAATTTCATGACCAATTCCTGCGGCCATTTGCCCCAGACTGGCTAGTTTAGCATTTTGAATCATCATATTCTCAGCTCTGATCCGCTCTTGCAATGCCTGTTCCAGTTTTTCTGCCATATAATTAAATGATTCAGATGATTCCTGCATTTCATCAATATCACTCTTTATGGCAATCGCCTTTTTGCCATCTGCAAAGGTTTTTAAATTCTCTGCCAGATGCATAATAGGGGTAGAGATTGCCCTTGATGCAAAGTGAGCGAGAAATAAACTACCCAATGCAGCAATAAATGCCAGCCCCCATATGCCCTTACGAATGCTTTCAAAAGGGGTACTGAATGCCGTATCCTGAACTTCATTAACAATGATCCATGATGTCAAAGAGTCCGGATAAGGAAAATATTCAATATAATAAGAATGTTTATCCCCCTTTGTGTTGGCCACAGATCCAAACGGTTGTTCCTGATACGCATCCCAGATAACACCATTATCCAGGTTCTGAAGTTTTTCCTGCGTTGATTTCAGATCGGCAAAGCGCAAGAGGGTATTATCATCATAGAGGATCTGGCCGTTACGCACCTTATTTTCTTCATCAACTTCGGCAATAAGCAGCTTGCCGTTGTGCAGCCGGGTAGCCAGTTCCAGCACTTGATCAATATTGGCTCCCTTAATTGCAACCGCAAGATAGCCGACTCTCTCATCTACATAATTCAAAGGAATAACACCGTCCGGTATCACGACATTATTTTCCTGCCCCGTTTCATCCCGAGTTTGGGGTAACTCAATAAAGCTAACCGTGTTATCCGGCAACTCAGACAAAAGCTTGAGCTGATCTGAGTGAATAATTTCTTTATCCATAATGGCATAGGGTTCAAAGCCTTCATAACGGGTAATGCTTTCATTACCCGAACGTATTTTAAGCAGGGTATTACCTCGCACATCCAAAATACGAAAGGTTTCAAACAAAGAAATAACCGACTGATATTGCTGCAGGAAGCGACTCAAAATATAAAGTTTTGAGGCATAATCAATGTGCATTTCACTGACACGGGCCTCATCTAAAACAGGCAAAAACTGTTTTATTGCCTGAGATTCAGGCAATTTTAAAATGAGCCCCCGTTCTGCCTGCAGACTGCGGGTAATTTCCACAGAAATATTTTCCAGGCTGCGCTGAATATCTTCAGCGGCGTCTTTATAGTATAGGTTTTGCACATAATAAGTCGCAAACAGACCTAAAGCGGTGGCTGGAAGTAAGGTTGCCAGAGTAACCCAGCGAAAAATATAAGATTTTAACTTCACAAGTGAGCAGCGATCCGTTTTTTAGTTATATTGCTTTCAGTAACGATTCAGACACACATATACCCATGATACTTGGAAATGCAGCGAGGCATTTTGACTTAGAGCCGATTGAGTGTATAAGTACTACATGATTGAGGCTTTAAGTTAAAATAACGAAGTCTGCATTTCCAAGTATCATGGGTATAAGCCATTGGGTAATGCGTCTATGAAAGTGTATAATACAGGATAAAGTGGAGTAGAGAATAAATTTCGACTCCAGAATAAAACAACTTAACAGGTGAAACTATGAAATGGTGTCGTGCAGAACTTGCACTTTATCTTATTATTACAATTTTAGGTATCGGCAGTATGATCACAGCCTGTGGACAAAAAGGTCCTCTGTATCTGCCCAGTGAAAAAAATTCTCTGGAACAAACCACTACCAACTAACAGCCCCCACTGGATAATGAAGTATTTATGGATTATTTTAATTACCGGAATGGCCAGCTGATGGCCGAGGATAATGAAGTTGCAAAATTGGCAAACCGTTATGGTACCCCACTTTACATCTATTCTCGCGCCACATTTGAACGCCATTGGCATGCCTTTGACAGTGCTCTTGGTGATCAGGATCACCTGATTTGCTATGCGGTAAAGGCCAATTCAAATTTAGCTGTACTGAATCTTCTGGCGCGTCTTGGCAGCGGCTTTGATATTGTTTCTATCGGTGAGCTGGAACGGGTGCTGGCGGCTGGCGGTTCACCGGATAAAATTGTTTTTTCCGGTGTGGGTAAACGCCATGATGAAATCAGGCGAGCTCTGGAAGTCGGCATTCATTGCTTTAACCTTGAATCTGAAGCAGAGATTGAGCGTATTAACGACGTAGCAGCAGAAATGGATCTGCTTGCACCTGTTTCAGTTCGTGTTAACCCGGATGTTGATGCTAAAACTCATCCTTATATTTCAACCGGTCTTAAAGCCAATAAATTTGGTATCCCGATTGAAAATGCACGGGCTGTTTATCAGCACATCAGCCAGTTAGAACATCTGAAAATTGTCGGCGTTGATTGTCATATCGGCTCCCAATTATTAGAAATTGAGCCCTTTATTGACGCTCTCAAGCGGGTTTTATCGCTGGTTGATAACTTGCGTAAAGATGGTATCAAGCTGCAGCATATTGATCTGGGCGGGGGTTTGGGTATTCCTTATAAGGATGAGACACCACCATCTCCTAGTGAATATGCCCAGGCCATAAAAACAGTCATGGCAGGGCGCTTACAGAAAATTATTCTGGAACCCGGCCGTGCCATTGCTGGAAATGCCGGAATTCTGGTGACACGAGTTGAATATCTGAAGCATACTGATTCAGCAGATGGTAAAAACTTCGCCATTGTTGATGCCGCCATGAATGATCTCATGCGTCCTGCTCTGTATCAATCATGGCAGGAAATATTGCCGGTTGTAGAAAGAGATGAAAAAGGTGACAGCTCAACTAGCGAAGAGCGCCTCTATGATGTGGTCGGCCCCGTGTGTGAAACCGGTGATTTTTTGGGTAAAGACCGGGTTTTAGCCATTAAGGCAAATGATCTTTTAGCCGTTCGCTCTTCCGGTGCTTATGGTTTTTCGATGAGTTCCAACTACAATTCCCGGCCCAGAGCGGCTGAAGTCATCGTCGACGGTGAGCAGCACTATCTGGTTCGGGAGAGAGAATCAATTGTTTCATTATTTAATAATGAATCAGTCCTGCCATAAAAACTATTGAATATGAGCAGTTCCCGCAGCAAAATAGCAAATAAGTCAGACTGCCACTGTCAATCCGGCCTGTTATTTCAACAATGCTGCCAACCCCTGCTTGACTCCGCCTCACCCCACACAGCTGAAACAGCGGAGCAGCTCATGCGCTCCCGTTATTGCGCCTATGTTTTAAAAGATGAAGATTATCTGCTAAAAACCTGGCATCCAAAGAGTCGTCCGGACAACCTTAATCTGCAAGACTCCCCTAATCACTGGATCGGTTTAAAAATAAAAACCAGCCATCTGGGGCAAAAAAATGATGCCGCCGGAATGGTGCATTTTATTGCCCGTTTTAAAAATAACGGTAAAGCCCATAAACTTGAGGAACACTCAGAATTTGAAAAAATAAATGGCCAATGGCTCTATGTAAAAGGTGATTTTTGTTCTTAATAGTAAGCTGATAATCTACCAGGATATTAATTAAATGGTATTATTTTGGTTTAAAATTTGACAAAAATTCTAAAATTGATAAATTAAGCACTTCTTTTCCATTTCTTTCGTTTATTTATTGATATTTAAGAGTTTTCTATATGTTTAATACTAAAAATTTAATTATTCTTTGCATTTCCGCTACTCTCGCTGCATTTTTTGCACAATTTACACCACTGATTGAACTCCCTGCATTGTTACTTAGCAGCTTTTCAGCCGTCATTATTATGCTGCTCGCACAAAGCATCAAGATAGAGTCCATCAGCAAATTTTTTGCCTCCCGCAAAGCAGCAAAAGCTGCCTCAAAGAAAGCCCGCAAAGCGAAATCTGATCCAAACCGTGAAAGTGGTACGGTAAAATGGTTTGACAGCAATAAAGGCTATGGCTTTATTACTCGCTCAATGGGGGAGGATATTTTTGTTCATTTTCGCTCAATTAAAGGCAATGGCTACCGTTCTCTTAATGAGGGGCAGGCTGTAGAGTTTCTGGTCACCCAGGGTTCTAAAGGTCCACAGGCTGAAGATATACAGATTGTCAGCTGATTCGGTCTTTCAATGAGTTGAGGACTCTTTATTCGGCTCTTCACAAAAATGCGTACTTTTCCAAATTGTCGAGACAAGGCATGCCTTGCCTCTACGGTCACGAAACGACCGCTAGTGTGGCAAGCGTAAGCATGTAGAGACGTTGCATGCAACGTCTCTACCATATCCATGAATGGCTGAATTCACCGAGTGAATACAAAAATTACGCAATAATGTGAAGAACCCTTTATTCTGCTTGTCCAGTCTCTGAAACATCAGACTAAGGATGTTTATTTGCGCACTTTTTGTTACTTTTGTTGTCTATACGATTGAACAAGGTATCTGACACCATACAAAATAAGCTGCCTGCCACTACATTACAGGGTAAACACATGAAAAAAACGCTATTATTCGCATTTTTGCTGTTAAGTTCTTCTATTCTTCCTGCATCTGAACTCCCCGCACCTGAACCGCCTGCATATGAACCTCCTGCATCTGAGGAACGCACTGAAACTAAAGAGCAGAGTTCTTCTACATGGGGAGAGGTCGGAGACGGCATTAAGACAACCTCCGGTAAAGCGTGGGATGCCACCAAAGAGACCTCGGCTGAAGTATGGGATGCCACTAAAGAGGGATCGGGTCAGGCCTGGGAGGCCACGAAAGAAGGTTCTGGTAAAGCATGGGAGGCGACTAAAGAGACTTCGGGTGATGCCTGGGATGCAACCAAGGAATTTTCCAATGAAACCTGGGAAAAAACCAAAGATGCCGTTTCTGACTAAAATTCTGCTGTTTTAGCAATGAAAAGGAATGAAGTCTCAAATTTTGCACAAAATGTCATTTTTTTTGCACAAATCGTCAAGAATTTATTATCAGTTCATTTATACTTTGTCTTATAAATAAGAAGAAGAACAATAACAATAATAAAAACAAGCAGCACACAATTTAGGGGGTATAATATAGATCGCAGCAGATTTATCTGAGCATATTGAAAAGACTATATTTTCAATATGTGCGATTTTGTTTACCCCAAATATATATTTTAAACAGCTTCATTTGTTAAAAAAAAGTGTTAAAAAAAGTATTAAGAAAAAGCTTTTTTATTTTTTTTATACTGTCCTGGCGAAACACCTGTCCAGCGTTTAAAAGCTCTGGAAAACGAGCTCACTTCTGAAAAACCTAATAAAAAAGCAATTTCACTCAGGCATAAACTTTGATCATTCAGATATTCTTTTGCCATATTCGAGCGAATATCATCCAATAAGCTCTTAAAACGTATATTTTCTTCTGCAAGCTTTAATTGCAACTTGCGTTTACTCATATTCAACAGACCAGAAATATCCTCTTCTGTCACTTTTCCACAAGAAAGCTGCTCTAAAACAGCCGACTTAACCTGAGAAACAATATTATCCTTTTCAAGTTTATTCAATGCCTTGATAATGGATTGATCCATCATTTCTTCAAACATATGATTCGCACTAGGCAATTTTTTTCTTATATCTGCCATACTGAAAGAAATGCTGTCGAACGATGCACTAAATTCTGGCTGACAATTAAACAGATTAAGGTATTTGTCTATTTTATCGGGAGCCGCATGGACAAATGATACAGCCTGAACTTTAAGGTTGTTGCCAAAATTCATGCGGCTCATGCAGAGCAAGGTACTGATAATGGATTCTGAACGGGCTTGAAACGCCGGATTTTGTCTGGAGTAGCAAATAGAGACAGTATACAATTTATCGGTATTATCAATAGCCACTTCGTAGGCATTGGTCACCAGATGCTGAAAACGACTCAGGCGATGAAATGCCCGCTCTAAAGTAGAGCTTGCCAGCCAGGCATAACCCAAAGTTCCCAATTGTGACGGGTGCCAGGTATCACGCCCGGCATTTAATCCCAGACAGGGTTCTTTAATAATATTCTGCGCATGATGCCAGAGCGCTATTTCAATATAAGCATGACAACGTTTATTACTGTCTTGCAGATCTTTTTCATACAAGCCGAAATTTTCAAAAATTGGTCCTGGATCTACACCAAATTTTTGCATAACATTCCATACAGCATTCAGTGTGGGGACATAAAAGTGTTCAAGCTCTGACAAATGGCGCCTCAACTTTCTATTTTTTACTGCGATATTCAACAAAGTATAGAGGGTTTCACCTGTTTTTATAAGTGGTTTCTCAGGAGTATTTTTATGTCCCTGATTCAATAGCACTTAAAATAGTAATAAGTCTTTTCATAAACTGCTTTTAATGGGTAACATTAGCAATCACTATTTACTTACTATAAGTCAGGAGAAATCATGTCAATACAGTCATTTGTAACCAGGAGCCTGATTAATTACCCTTTAAAAAATAAAGACAGTATCAGGTAAAAAACTAACACAGGCAGGATGATCACAATGAAAAAAATTGATGAGATCGTTATAAATAAATCAATCTGAGATTTGTGCTCAGAAAAAACAAAGCTGATAGCCATTAGAAAGGCAATTATTCCCCCGCAAAACAGCCATACGAAACTTGATTTAAAAATTTACTTAAGCTCTTTCTTTCTGCTATGGTCATTGGCTGGTGAATCTTTAAAGGAATTACGCATAATATCCAGGGAAACAAAAACCAGTATTGCCGGAAGAAATAATATAACGAAGAGAAACAGGAAAGAATAAAAACTCGCGCCACCCGCTAAAGTGATTAATGCGGATATTCCGGCATCTAATATCATTGATTTAATTGCAAGATTCATATTATTCCTCTTAAAAGCTTACTCAACATCTCAGTCACACAGATATAATCATTTTATTGTGAAATATCACCTAGATATATATTAGCATCTAAAGTCATGTATCTTGCTATTATTTCAGACAATCTTTTGGGGGAAAGTGTTAATTGAGCCAGCTGATCAATCTTTTTCCATTCTACTGAAACTTGATGAGGATCCGGGTGATGTCCCATTTTAGGCTGATAAAGGGCTTCAAGATGACATAGAAAAGCAAATTCTATTTTATGGGTGATTTTACCCTGCTGTGTTTTCGAGTGGCGCTGGTGTTCATAGATATTTAATAGTTTAATGACAGATACTTTTGCAGCAGCTTCTTCATAGGCTTCCCTGATGACCGCCTGCTCTAATGACTCTCCCGGCTCCTGAGTGCCGCCGGGTAAAGTATACATAATACTGCCGTCATCATATTTCTTTTTTAATAATAACACCCTGTCATTATCAATAATAATGGCCTTGGCTGTATTTTTTGAACGGATCATTTTATTTCACTCTTTAGCGGACAGGCGTATCAATTAATCTATTTTGAGCGGATGCTCTGCCTGTTCCTTTACTGAATGTAAAGACTATTCAGCAAAAATTAAAAAACCCCGCAAGGGGTTAGCTAGCGGGGTGACTTGAGGGCCTAGGACATTTCATATGGCTTAGCGCCTGCAGCCAATAACTGGCTTGTCGAGGCCCTTCAAATTTGGAGAATGAAAGACAAAACTAATTCTTGTAATTAAGTATTATATAAACTTTCAGTTTTGTCTGTAAGATATTTTATTTTTGCAGGAATTATTGATATTTATCAACTAAATATTTTTTCTAAAACTTGACCGAACCTGGTAAAAACCAGTAAGTATAAAATCAGAAATAATGCTTATTTTTTGAAAGTGTTGCTGTGTATGGTGCCCAGGCGAGGACTTGAACCTCCACGGACCGAAGGCCACCACTTGAAAGACAATTAAAACACTCCCATATAGTACCAATATAAAGGAGAAAGATAAATGAAATATGGCGATAGATGTAAACATAAAAACACTTCAGTATGCAATAATTGCGATAACGGAAATCTTTGGGAAGATTCTGGTAATTCCTTTCCCCTAATCATTTCAGCTGTTATGTTTGGCTGCGGCATGGGTGGCATTCTGGCCGCTTTATATTTTCATCTATGATTTAAAATGTCGCTCTGGTACAAGGCCTGCCTGATTCTGAGAGCAGGCAGATAAACAACAGATAAACAAGCCACCCACCATTTAAAAATACCTTAAATGGTGGGTGGCCTGATTAACCTGCCATTTACTAACGCACGTCAGACCAGCTTAATATTAGGGGATGCCCTAAAGAAAATAAAAAGCGATTTATGGCAAGTAAATTAAATTTTTGTTCTGAGGGTATCTAAGCTGGTGTAAAAAGTTGGGCATATTCCTATAGTTTTAACTGGAAGGCTGAGCGTTTCCATATT